>DASROV010000465.1:0-3428 GCA_035646755.1 Trueperaceae bacterium
GCGCATGGCCTCGTCGCCGAGCAGCGCTTTCGGCCGGGGCACCGCGAAGCGCAACTCGCGGTAGACCGCGCTCACCAGCCTTGCCTGGCGGCAGAGTCGGTACGGAGCGTCGTGCACGAAGCGCAGGCCGTCCGGCGCTGCCGACAGGAGGTCGGCGCCGAGCGCGCGTAGCTCCTCGGCGGCGAGGTCATTGAGGCCGTCGACAACCTCCGCGAACAGCGGCGCCGCCGACCCGCCCTCCTCGCGCTGCTTGCGTCCGCCCTCCGACCCGGCCACGACGGCATGCTACCCAAGTCGGCCGCGCCAGCGACCTCCGTTATAGTTGAGGCATGCCTTCACCCGTCGGCGAGCGTAGGCGTGGCTGACGAATCCCTGACGTTGACTAGTTACTGTCGCGCTGGCCGACGACCCACACGGGCCACGGCCAGGACGCCGAGGAGAGCCTTGCCTAGATGTCGCTAGCACCTGCGTCGCCAACGCCAGCCGCCGCGCCAAGGCGCCGCGTCTCGGCGGAGCAGCGTCGTGACTGGCTTACCGGCTACCTGTTCGTGACGCCCGCCGCGGTGCTGATCGCGATCTTCGGGCTCTTCCCCATCGGCTACGCGATCTACATGAGCCTGTTCCGCTGGCGAATCCGCAAGGGCTCGTTCATCGGCCTCGACAACTACACCGATGTGGTCGGTGACGGCTGGGGCGTCCTCGCCTTCTTCGGCGGGCTGCTGCTGATACTGGCCGCCCACTGGTTGTGGACCGACGCTTTCCAGCGCGCCGAGAACGGCTGGGGAGCGGCCGGCAAGGCGTTGGGGGCGCTGGTCTTGCTCGGCGCCGGCGTGGCCATCGGGCTCGGCTGGGGCCTGATGAGAGAATCTGGCGAGGAGCGCTTCCTCGAAGGGCTCGAGCGGACGGTGTACTACGGCTTCGGCTCGGTACCGATCCAGATCGTGCTCGCCCTTGTCATCGCCAGCCTCCTGTTCCAGAAGATCCGCGGGCAAGAGGCGTTCCGGATGCTCTATTTCCTGCCCTACGTGACCCCCGCTGTCGCCGGTGGGGCGGTGTTCCGCAACATCTTCAGCCCCCGCTCCGAGCGCCCGGCGAACTCGCTGCTCGACGCGCTGGGCCTGCCCACCCAGCAGTGGCTGTTCGAGAACAGGCCCGTTAGCGAGCTGATGTTCGGCGGCCTGCTCGAGCGCATCGGCATCACCGACTTCAGCGGTTTCTGGGCCGGCCCGTCACTCGCCCTGGTAACGATCATCATCTTCGGTATCTGGACCTACACTGGCTACAACGCGGTGATCTTCCTGGCTGGTCTAGGCAACATCCCCAAGGTGATGTACGAGGCCGCCGCCATCGACGGCGCCACTAGAGCGCAGCAGTTCCGCTACATCACCGTGCCGATGCTCTCGCCAGTAACCTTCTACCTCACTGTGCTCGGCTTCATCGGCACCTTCCAGGCCTTCACGCATATCTACGTGATGCGCGCTCCCAACACCAGGGACGCCGTCGACACGGCGAGCATCGTCATCTTCGACACCTTCTACGGCCGCAACAACTTCAGCCTCGCCGCCGCGCAGTCGGTGGTCTTGTTCGTGATCATCCTCATGCTCACCCTGCTGCAGAACCGCCTGTTCGGAAGGCGGGTGTTCAGTGGCTAAGGGCGCCTCGCGCGAACCGTACGAAGTGAAGCTCGCGCACCTGCCTGTGTACCTGGCGCTGGTCGTCGGCGCGATCATCTCGCTCACGCCGTTCCTCTACATGGTCTCGACGTCGCTGATGTCGCTCGGCGAGACAATCAACCGGCGACTGCTTCCCGCCTCGCCGCAGTGGTCGAACTACCAGGTGGCGTGGTCGGAGGCCGACTTCGCGCTCTACTTCCGCAACAGCGTGATCATCACGACCATCGTCATCGTCGGCGTGCTTGTCACCAGTACCTTGGCCGGCTACGCCTTCGCGCGCATCGAGTTCCCGGGGCGTGGCGTGATCTTCATGGCCATGCTGGCGACGTTGATGATCCCGGGAACGGTGACGTTCATACCGAACTTCCTTATGGTCCGCGGGGAGATCATCCCATGGGGTTCGTGGCTCAACACCCTGCCGGCGCTCACGGTGCCGTTCATGGCGACGGCGTTCATAATCTTCCTGTTCAGGCAGTTCTTCCTCAGCATCCCCTACGAGTTGTGGGACGCCGCCCGCATCGACGGCGCCGGGCACCTGCGCTTCCTTACCGCGGTCGTGATACCGATGAGCCGACCGGTGATGATGACCGGCACGCTGCTTACCTTCGTCACCAGTTGGAACGAGTTCCTGTGGCCGCTGCTGGTCACCACCACGCCGACCTGGCGGCCTCTCGGCGTCGGGCTCTACACGTTCATCTCCGAGGCGGGACCCGAGACGCACCTGCTCATGGCCGGCGCGGTAATCACCGTCCTGCCGGTCCTGGTCGTCTACTTCATCACCCAGAAGCAGTTCACCGAGGGCATCGCGACCTCGGGGCTCAAGGGGTGAGGCGTGCTTGTCGGCCCAGCCGGGCCAAAGGGGGTGACGAGCACTGTTCGCGCAGGATCAACGAAGATTGAACCGCTTCACACCCGCGTGAAGTAGCCCACATGGCAAGCTAAGGCAGTACCCTAACTACATCAGCCGGTGACCACACCCAGTCACCGGCGTTACGAGGAGAGGGAGACACGATGAAGCTGAGGATCGCCATCCTAGCCGCTCTGCTGGCCGCACTGTTGGCCTTCACTGCCGGACCCGCGCTGGCCCAGGAACAGGACTACGAGAACGTCGACCCCAGTGATCAGACGGTAACGTTCTGGCACCAGCACACGCGTGAGCGCGAGGCCGCGCTGCAAGAGATAATCACCGAGTTCAACGTCACCAACGACTACGAGATCACCGTCGTCGCCGAGTACCAGGGCGGTTACGGCGACATCTTCCAGAAGATGCTGGCGCTGCTCGGCACCGACGACACCCCGAACATCGTCGTGGCCTACCAGAACCAGTCCGCGACCTACCAGCTCGTCGACGGCATGGTCGACATGCGACCGCTCGTCAACTCCGAGAAGTGGGGCCTAACCGACGAGGACAAGGCCGACTTCTTCCCCGGCTTCTTCAATGCCGACATCTTCCCGCTGTTCGATGACGCCCGCCTCGGCATCGCCCCGAACCGCTCGATGGAGATGCTTTACTACAACGCCTCGTGGCTCGACGAGCTGCGCGAGGCCGGCCACATCGACTTCGAGGGCCCGCCGACCACGCCAGACCAGTTCATGCAGGCGGCCTGCGCGGCTACCGAGAACCCGTACTCCGAGTCGACCGCGTCAAGCAGCATAGGCTACGAGCTGGCCGCCGACGGCAGCCGCTTCGCCTCGTTCACCTTCGCGTTCGGTGGCGACATCTTCGACTACGAAACCAACCAGTACACCTACGAC
>DASROV010000466.1:0-2357 GCA_035646755.1 Trueperaceae bacterium
TCGCGGCGGTAGTAGGTCTGGGCGGCGCGGTCGACGTCCGAGGCCTTCGCGCCCGGGCGGATCGCCTCGAAGGCGATGTCCTGCAGCGCCAGCATGTGGTCGAAGAAGCGGCGCTGGTCCGGCGACGGATCGCCTACGAACATCGTGCGCTCGAGCTCGGAGAGGTAACCGTGGGCGTCCGCGGCCGCTCCGGTAACCAGGGTGTCGCCGACTTGGAAGGTCGCGTCGTTCGTCATGGCATGTGGCAGCGCGCTGTTCGCGCCGATTTGGCCGCGGTAGATCGCCAGCGCCCCGTCGATCCAGCGGTTGAGTTTGCGGTACGGCTCTTCGCGCCACTCACGCATCCGCTGCGTCGCCTCCTTGCACGCCCTGCCGGCGACGGCGGTCTCGGTCTCCCCTGACCTCGTGTACTCCTGCAGCAGCCGGTGAGCGACGTCGCCCCAGTAGACGCTTTCGCGGACCAGCGCCAGCTCGGCCTCGCTCTTGAGCGCCATCTGGCGGTCGATGTGCGGGGAGACCAGGTCGACAGCCAGGTCGCTGCTTAGCGGGTACGGCTGGTAGCCGGCCACGACTGGGTAGCCGTCGTGGTCGACGCCGACGCGCTCGATGCCGTTGGCCCGCAGGTGGTCGACGAGGATCCGCATCGGGTGCTTCTCTCCCGGGTACTCCGGGTAAACGATCATGCCCTCGACCTCGCAGGTCTGTGAGGCGTGTTCCTGCTCGAGCCGCGGCACGAGGAGCGTGCGCCCGCCGTCGCGGGTGACGATCAAGCCTATGGGGCGCTCGGTCGGGATGAACACGAAGCCGGCGTAGTACTGGACGTACTGCTCGTCGAACAGGACGACGGCGTCGAGCCTTTGCGGCGCGAACTCGAAAGTGCGCTTTGCTCGCGCCTCTCGGCGCCGCTGATAGGCGGAGCGGGCTCGAGCGGCGGGGATTGGTGATCTCGCGTCGCGGTTGGTTCGTCCGTCATCGCTGAGGAGCGTACCGCGTGGATGGGCGTGAAGGAGGGCCAGTTGCCCGGGCATGGCAGTCAGGCGGCAGGTAGGTAGCCGTCAGAGCTACACCAAGCTACCGCTGCCCACGAGAGTACTTCGATGCCTTGTACTCTTCGAGAGCCGCCCGGCTTGACCTGTAGCGACCGTCCGAGCCGATTATCGCTTCAAGCCGGCCGCGAGAGGCGGCCTGCTTGAGTGCCGTGAGGCTGAACTGGTCATCGGCGAGCGCTTCCAACGGCACGTACTTCGCCGGGCCGGCGATGTTGGGAATCAGCTGGTGGAGGTTATCAATCACCGACCGCGCTATGACCTCGGCTAGCGGCCGATAGTCGCCCTGGTCGGCGCGGTCCAGTGCTTTCAGGTAACGAATGCGTCGCTCTTTGAGGATGATGGCGGGCGGCCAACCAAGTCGAATCAAGATCAGGTTGAGCAGGAGGCGCCCAACGCGCCCGTTGCCGTCGATGAATGGATGGATGCGCTCAAACTCACGATGCAACGAGGCGAGCTTCTCCGGAACCTCGGCGACCTCCATGGAACCCGCCACAAGGTCGACCTTGAGCCGGTTCACCTCTTGGACCCAAGCGGAAAGCTCGGCGGCAACAAGTGGGTGAGTTGGTGGCGTCATTCCCCAAGCGAATGGCTCAATCTCGTGCCGGCGAAAGTTACCCGGTGACTCCGATGGGTACGCGTCTGGATGCGGCGCCACCTCCCACACCTTGCCGAGCGCGATCGCGTGCACTTGACGTACCTCAGCGAGGGTGACAAGCCCGTCGTGGTCCCATTCAAGGGGCTCAATTGCCTGCTGATAGACCCAGCGGGCCGCCTCTCCGTATCCAAGTACCTCCATGTAGTCCTTAAGAGCCTTCGAGCCGACCGCGCGGCCCTCTTGCAGCAACAGCTCAACCTCGCGGAGGATGAGTGTGTTCCCTTCGATAGCGGTGGAGTGGTGTGCCTCACGGTGCCAAAGGTCATCCCAGAGCTTCTTAGCCTCATGGGGCTTGGGTAGGCCGCCGTAGTTGGCCAGCTCCGCAATAGCAGCCGCGAATCGCTGGTAGACAACCTCGCGTGATGGCCTCCCTCGCCCTGGTCGTTGCACATCAGAATTTGTCATCACCACGCTCCGCTAAATGGACAATGACAAACTAGCATTTTGTCATCACCGGGTCTCGGTAAAGTAACAACGACAAATTCAGGGGCTCCCCACGAGTCGATGCCAACAGGTATCCCCAGGGGCTCGCGGCGCTCAGAGGTAGGTGGCGCTCGTCCACAGGTGGAACAACGCATAGGCGCGATACGGTCGCCAAGCCTCGGCCATCGCGGCCGCCTGCTTAGGGCTGTCGACGCCCAGCGCCCGGCGCA
>DASROV010000467.1:0-3031 GCA_035646755.1 Trueperaceae bacterium
GTGGTGATGTCCGCCGCGGACGCCCCCGCCGGCCGGCATGCGCACGACCATCGGGGCGTGGAACTGCGCCCCCGAGCGGTAGCGCATCTTGGCGACCTGGGAGACCAACTGGTCGAAGCCGGGGAACACGTAGTCGGCGAACTGGATCTCGGCCACGGGGCGGTTGCCGTACACCGCCATGCCGAGGGCCGCGCCGATGATGGCGGCCTCGGAGAGCGGGGAGTCGATCACCCGGTCGGGGCCGTACTTGTCGAACAGCTTCTCGGTGGCTAGGAACACGCCGCCACGCTTGCCGACGTCCTGGCCGATGACGACCACGCTATCGTCGCGCGCCATCTCGCTGTCCAGGGTCCTGGCGATGGCTTGGACCATCGTGTGAGTCGCCACGTTAGGTTGCCTCTTCTCCGCCTGCCGGTATGGGCCTTTGCCTAGCCGAGCAGATCTTCGCGCTGCTTGGCAAGGTGCTCGGGCACCTCGGCGTAGACGTCCTCGAACATCCATTCAAGCGGTACCGGTCCGGCCGCCTCGGCCTCCCGGACCGCAGCGGACAGCTTCTCGTCGATCTCGTGCCTGGCTGCCTCTTCTTCGTCGTCAGACCACAGCTCACGGCGTACCAGGAAGCGACGGAAACGCTCGATGCCGTCACGGCGGCGCCACGACTCCACTTCCTGGCGCGGGCGGTAACGGGAGTCGTCGTCGGCCGAAGAGTGCCCGCCGTAGCGGTAGACGACGAACTCGATGAGCGCCGGCCCCACGCCCTCGCGCGCGCGCTGCACCACCTCGCGGGCGACGTAGTACGACGCCAACACGTCCATCCCATCGACGAGGTAGCCGGGCATGCCGTAGGCGTGCGCCTTCACGGCGATGTTGTCCGACCCGGTCTGGCGCTTGAGGTCGACGCTGATGGCGTAACCGTTGTTCTGGCAGGCGAACACAATGGGCGCGCCTTGAGCGCCGGCCAGGTTGATGCCAGCGTGCCAGTCACCCTCGCTGGTAGCGCCGTCACCGAAGCTGACCAGCGTGACCTGCGAGCGGTCACTTAGCTTCATGGCGATGGCCGTGCCGACGGCCGGGGGTATGTGCGACGCGATCGGGGAGGCCACGGTGAACAGGTTCAGCGCGCTTGAACCTGGATGGTAAGGCATCTGGCGTCCGCGGCTGGGATCGGCTCTGGTGGCCAAGGCCTGGCCGATGAACTCCACGGCCGGCAGGCCGAAGGCGAGCATCAGGGTCAGATCGCGGTAGTAGGGGAAGAGCCAGTCGTGTCCCGGGCGCAAGGCGCGCGCTATGCCCACCTGCGCCGCTTCGTGACCCGCCGCCGGCGCGACGAAGCTGCTCTTGCCGCGGCGTTGCAGCCGCGTGAGCCGTTCATCGGCGAGGCGGCCGGTGAGCATGTCCCGGTAGAAACCCTTGAGCTGTGCGCTCGTGAGGTCCAGATCGAACGGTGCTAGCCAGTCACCCGCTTCGCCGATGACCCTGATCGGCTCTTCCGTGAAGGGTGGGAAGCTTTGCGATTCGCGGATCATGCGTGGCTCCCAACTGACCTACGCAGGCGTGAGGCCGCGCCTAAACGGCAGCGGTGCTGAAGTTGCCAGCACCATACCATCCACCCCCAAGCGCCCTACGTAACGGAGTACCCATCAGGGAGACCCGGTCCACCTTGCGCGTGCCGCTATCATGAGAGCGTGAAGCGGCCCCCCGGCTACCCCACTCTCTCGCGCCTGCCCGCTACCGCCTGGCTGGCCGTGGCGGTGGTCGTGCTGCTGGCGCTGATCGTCCTCGCCAGGGCGTTGGGCAGCGCCGCCTTCTTGTGGGTCGCGTTGGCCGGGATCCCGTTCCTGCTTGGCTACGCTCGGCTTGACACCCGCGGCTTCCTGCTCATCGGGGCGGTGCTCGTCGGCTCCGGCATCGGCATCCTGTTCGAGGCCAACCTGGCCTGGGAGGGCGCCTACCTTACCAGCGTCGGCGCCGCCCTAGCGGCGGCGGAGGCGCTCGAGCCGACGCCCCAACGGCTGGCCCTGCTGGTTGGCGTGGTGCTGGCCGCGCTCGGCGTGGTCCTCGGCGTGGCCGCTGCTGGCACCGCCTCGGTGATCGCTTTCGCGTTGGTGGTCGTGGCCGCGTGCGCGCTGTATCTACGACAGGCAAGAAGGCGAGCGCGGCCACCGGGCGGCGGGCGGTAAACTGGCTTGCTTGCTCGTCAATTACGGGTGCTCGCGCCCTCGACGAGATCCGGAGGACAGATGGAACAGGTAATCAACCGCGGACTGGACGGTGTCAACATCGACACCAGTTCGATCTGCTTTATCGACGGCGCCAAGGGGGAGCTGATCTACCGCGGCTACGACATCCGTCAACTCGCCGACAAGGCCAGCTTCGAAGAGGTCGTCTACCTGCTGTGGAACGGCGAACTACCGACCGCCACCCAGCTCGCCGACTTCAAAGCCGGGCTGGCCGTCTCGTTCGGCGTGCCTGAGGCCGTGTACCGCATGCTCGAGGCCGCGCCGGCGGAAACCGCGCCGATGCACCTGCTGCGCTCGGCGATCTCGCTGCTGGGGGCGTTCGACGAGGCTGCCGACGAGGTCGACATGGGCAACGTCAAGCGGATCGGCTTACGGCTGCTCGCGCAGTTCCCGACCGTGGTCGCCGCCATCCAGCGCGTGCGCAACGGGCAGTCGCCGATCGCGCCGCACCCGGAACTCGGCGTGGCCGGCAACTTCCTCTACATGTTGACGGGTGAGGAGCCGACCCCTGCCGCCACCGAAGTCATGGACGTCGCCCTCGTGCTACACGCCGAACACGGCTCGAACGCCAGCACCTTCGTCGCCAGGGCGACCGCTTCCAGCCTCACCGACGTGTACAGCGCCGTCACCGCGGCCGTGGGATCCCTCAAGGGGCCGCTGCACGGCGGGGCCAACGAGGCCGTCATGGAGGCACTCGAGGAGATCGGTGACCTCAGCGGCGTCGAGTCGTACGTTCAGGGCGTGCTGTCGCGTCCGGGCGGCCGCGTGATGGGCTTCGGCCACCGCGTCTA
>DASROV010000468.1:0-2967 GCA_035646755.1 Trueperaceae bacterium
GTCGTCAAGCGCGATCGCCGCCTGCAACGACGCCAGCGCGCCCTGCACCAGCATCGGCGATGGCACCGCCTGCTCGAGCGTGCGGTCGAACAGCTCATAGCAGTAGCGTGCGTTGCCGTCGGCCAACGCCTGCTCGGCGCCGGTGAGGAAGTGGTCGAAGGCCGAGTCAGGAGAACCGCCGCGCTCGAAGTGCTCGGCGGTGAGGGCGGCGAAGTCGAGCGGCGCATGGAGCTCCAGCCAGGTGGCGATGCGCAGGTGCAGCTGGGGCCGCTCCGCGTACGGGATCATGCGCACGACCGCGTTGCGCAGCAGCTCGCTCTGGAAGCGGTACTCGATCTCATCGGGGATCGCCGAGCTCGGTTGCTTGACAAGAAGGTTCTCGGCAACCAAGGAGCGGATTTCGTCGCCGGCACCGGAACCCGATAGTTCCAGCAGCAACCCCTCCCAGCTGGCCTCGCCGACGAGCGCGGCCTGCGCAAGCAGCCGACGCGGACGAAGGTCGATCATGTCGAGCCGCGACTGCAACAGGGAGGCGAGTGAACCAGAGAAGCTCTCCTCCTGCGTAATCGACAACGCCCGCCCGAGCTCGAGCACGTAAGCAGGCACGCCTCCGACCTGCCTTACCAGGCTGTCGGCAGCCAGGCGCAGCGCGGGGTTGGCGACCTCGTCGAGCAGGGCGAGGCTCTCCTCGAAGCTCAGCGGCGGGAGGTGAAGGGCGTTGGCTTCAGTGCCCTCCGGCAGGCTCCGTTCGCGGCTGGTGCGCACGATCAGTACCGGCGCTGCGGCGTCTTTGAGCGACTCGAGGAACTCCAACAAAGAGCGGTTGCGCGGCTCACCCTCGACGACGAGCAGCACCGCCTCGCCGTTGTCGGCGCGTAGCGGCAAAGCGGCCATGAGGTCTCGCCAGGCCAGGCTGGTGCGATCGACGCGGCGGCGCTCAAGACGAGTCCAGGTCTTCAACGGCGCCAGGTTGATGCTGCTGAGGATGGTGCGATGCGTCCGGAGGTCGCCCGGCAGCGTCTCGTCGAGGATCTCCTTCACCCGGCGCTCGGCGGCGTGTTCGTCTTGTCCCTCGCTCAAGCCGAAGACCTGGAACGCCAGCGGGTTCCAGGAGAACTCCGCCGCCGGGCGTTGCACCAGCCAAACAGGGGTGATCCGGTCCTTGGCCCGGCTGACGAACTCGCGCAGCAGCCGCGTCTTGCCGCGGCCGGCCTCACCAGCGACCCACAGCTCCTTGGCGTGGCCGCTCTCGACCACCTTCGCCAGTGTGTCGGCGAGCTGATCGAGCTCGTCGTCGCGGCCGACGAAGGCCAGTTGGGCGTATGGGTCGACCTCGGGCTGTCCCTCTGTTCGCACCAGGCGATAGGCCTGCTTGACCGCGGGGAAGCCGTTGAGGTCAAGCGGGCCGGTGGGTTCGAACAGCAACCGGTGCCTGGTGGCCTCGTACGTCTCAGGGCCGACCCAGACCTCGCCCGGCGTGGCGGCCTCTTCAAGGCGCGCGCTGAGGTTCACGGCGCTGCCCATCACGGTGTAGCTGCGGACCTTGCCCGAGCCGACCGAGCCGGCGATGACGAGGCCCGTGTTGACCCCGGCTCGACCCTGCAGCCGCATCCCGCGCGACCGGCCGATGCGGTCGATCGTCTCAAGGCCCTTCGCAGCCGCCAACACGGCTCGCTGCGGGTCGTCAGGATGCGAATGGGGCGCCCCGAACAGCGCGATGAGGCCGTCGCCGCGGAACGCGTCGACGTAGCCGTCGAAGTCCTCGATGACGCCGGCGACGGCGGTGAGCACGCCGTCGGCGAGGTCGCGTAGCTCCTCGGGGTCGAGGCCGTGGGTCATCGTGCTGAACGAGACGAGGTCGATGAAAAGCACGCTGACGCGGCGCCGTTCGCGCCCTGCCGGCTGCCTGGTGAGCTCCCCGCCGCACATGCCGCAGTAGCGGTTGCCCTCGGGGTTCAGCTTGCCGCAGTCGCTACAGATCACCCCGCTCACCAACCGAGTAGCGGCGCCGGGTCGACGTACGGAGCCACTCCTGCCGCCTCCCTGCGAGCGTAGAATTGCAACACGTCGTTACGCATCAAGGTGCCGCCGCCGAGGTAGCCAAGTAGTTCTCCCTGGGCGACAAGCTGGTGGATCTCGACCAGCGGGGGCCTCAGGTTCACGTACACGCTCATGAGCTCGCCTTCGTGCTCGACCGCAACCATGTAGCCGAGGTTGGCGCCGAGGTATTCGATGGCCGCGATGCGTCCCGGCCCGACGGACTGCACGGCGGCGTTGGACACCGGCGCCCTTATCGTGATGAACGAGTTGTTCCCTTCGCCGAAGCGGCTGACGAGTTCGCCGCCGTCGAGCGGCC
Organism: Trueperaceae bacterium; assembly: GCA_035646755.1. Taxonomy (GTDB): domain Bacteria; phylum Deinococcota; class Deinococci; order Deinococcales; family Trueperaceae; genus DASRWD01. Next base: position 2,357 of record DASROV010000468.1, read on the forward strand.
TCACGAAGCCCGTATCAAGCGGGGCAAGCGGCTGAGTAAGGGCCTCAAGCTGGTCCCGCGCCAGGTCGGCCATCCGTTGCGCGGCTTGCTGCCGCTCCCTGTCCTGGGCGTAGCGCGCCGCCGCGGCGCGGTTCTCGGCCTCGACCTGGCGCAGCCTCTCGATCTCGGCCGCCAACTGCGAGCCGAGGCCGCCGAGGCTCTCCTCGATGCGGTTCTGCTCGCTGATGAGGTCCTGCTGGAGCGCCAACTGGCCTTCGCGGGTGGCGTTGAGCTCCACCACGATGGTTTCGAGGCGAGCGGCTGTGGCGCTCAATTCCGCCTCCACCGCCGCGAGCTCGACCTCCGCTGCACTCAACTCGCCGCGTTGCTGCTCGAGGCTCTGGCGTTCCATCTCCAGCGCGTAGAGCAAGGAGTCGAGTTCGCCGATGACGGCCGCGTCCTGCTGCGAGAGCAGGCCGACGTAGTAGTTGCGCACGCGTAGGTCGTGGAAGCTGCGCGACTCAGCAAGCAGGGAGCCCATCCGGTTCCCCTGCTGTTTGTAGAGGCCGACGAGCAGCTCGCCCACGCGCAGCCTCAGCTCGCCGAGTCGTTCGTCGAGGTCGGCCATGCGG
>DASROV010000469.1:0-3845 GCA_035646755.1 Trueperaceae bacterium
CCCTTGCCTGCACCCGCGGCCCGCCCTTACCCGCAGCAGCTGGCAGTCGCTCGACGGACCCTGGGCCTTCGCCAGGAGCAACGACGTCAACGCAGCACGGCCAGAGCTTGATGGCACCATCGAGGTACCGTTCGCGCCCGAGAGCCCGCGCTCGGGGATCGGCGCGGCGAGCGACGACAGCGTGAGCTGGTACTCCAGGATGCTGGAGTTGCCAGTAGAGTGGCGCGGCCAGCGCGTGTGGCTGCGCTTCAACGCCGTCGACTGGACCGCGACCGTCTGGGTTGACGGCCAGCGCGTCGCCGACCACGAGGGCGGTTACTCGCCGTTCGGCGTCGACATCACCGACCTGCTGCAGGAGGGCCCTGTCGAGCTGGTGGTCCGCGCGGTCGACGACCATCTCGACATGAGCAAGCCGCGCGGCAAGCAGGACTGGCGGCTGGAGCCGCACAGCATCTGGTATCCGCGGACGAGCGGCATCTGGCAGAGCGTCTGGTGGGAGGCCGTGGCCGAGGTCCATGTCGACAGCCTGCGGTTCACCGCCGATCTCGCGGCGTTCGCGCTCGACATGCAGCTGTCCGTCGCGGGCCGACGCCGGCCGCCAGCTAGCGACGTCGGACACAAGGTAAGGGTGCGCGTCAGGCACGGCGACAAGCTACTCATCGACGATGAGTGCTCGCTTTTCGCCGACGTGCTCGAGCGGCGCTTCCACCTCGATGACCCCGGCATCGACGACGCCCGCTCAGAGCTGCTGTGGACGCCCGAGCGCCCCAACCTGCTGGCGGTAGATGTCGAGTTGACGCACGAAGGACGGGTCATCGACACTGTGCACGCGGCGACCGCCATGCGCACGATCCACGCGCGCGACGGGGCCGTGTTGCTCAACGGCCGACCGTACCGGCTGCGCCTGGCCCTTGACCAAGGCTACTGGCCCGATAGCCACCTCACGCCGCCCGACAGTGAAGCCCTCAAGCGCGACGTCGAGCTCGCCAAGAGCCTCGGCTTCAACGGCGTGCGCAAACATCAGAAGCTCGAGGACCCGCGCTTCTACGCCTGGGCCGACCGCCTAGGGCTGCTCGTCTGGGTCGAGCTGCCGAGCGCCTACGCCTTCGACGAACGCGCCATGAGGCGGTCGAACGCCACCTGGTCGGCCGCGATCGCACAGGCTTCGCCGCACCCGAGCGTGATCACGTGGGTGCCGTTCAACGAGAGTTGGGGCGTGCCCGACCTAGAGTTGTCGGCGCCGCAACGCTCGTTCGTCAGGGCGCTGACCGAGTTGACGCGGGCACTTGATCCGTCGCGCCCAGTGGTAGGCAACGACGGCTGGGAGATGATCTCGACCGACCTCGTCAACATCCACGATTACAGCCCCGACCCGGCGACGCTGGCGGCTCGTTACGGCAGCCGTGAGGCGATCGCCGAGACCCTCGCTAACCACCGTCCCGCCGGCAGGCGTCTGCTGCTCGACGGCGAGGCGGCTGGTGACGCCCCGGTCCTGCTGACGGAGTTCGGCGGCGTGCGCATAGATGACGGCGCGCGCGGCTGGGGCTACGCAGCCGTTCCCGACGCCGAGGCCTTCTCCCGACGCTACGCCGCGCTGCTGGCGAGTGTAAACAGCTCGCGGCTGGCCGGCTTCTGCTACACCCAGCTGACCGACACCTTCCAGGAACGCAACGGGCTAACCACCATGGACCGGCGACCGAAAGTACCGCCGGACGACTTGGCCCGCGCCACGCGCGGAGAACGGGGGTGAGAGGCTAGAGGGAGGTTCTGGTCCGCATCTTAGAGGTGGTCAAGTCGGCCGCGAGCAACACCCGGCCGTCAAGGAGGAGGAAGAGATGACGACGCGATCCACATCGAGGCTGTTAGTACGTTTCTTGGTAATGGTCATGCTCGCCGGCGGTGTAGCAACCGCCCAGGTCCAGCTGACCTACTGGCACGGCTTCACCGGCCCTGACCTGCCCGTTATGGAGCAACTGATCGCCGACTTCAACGCCGCGCACCCCGACATCGTGGTTAGCGGCGAGCCCATCCCCTGGGGCAACCTGTGGCAGCAGCTCGAGCCCGCCGTCGCGGCCGGGCAGGCCCCTGACGTCGTGGCGTTGAACGAAGACGTCATCACCGGCTTCATCCTGCGCGGCGCGGTGGCCGAGATGACGCCCGAGATGCTCGCGGCGGCCGACGTCCAGAGCGAGCGGTTCTTCCCCTCGCTGTGGGAGACCGGCTTGGTCGACGGCAAGGTCTACGGCGTGCCGATCCAATCGGTGATGCTGGTGATGTACTACAACAAGGACCTGTTCGAGCAGGCCGGGTTAGATCCGGAGGATCCGCCAAGCAACCGCGAAGAGTTCCTCGAGGCGGCGCGGGCGTTGACCGTCGACACCGCGGGTCGGCATCCCGGCGACGAAGGCTTCGACAAGTCGAACCTCGAGCGCTGGGCGGCCGGCATCCCCAGCCCGTGGATGGGCGGGACCATCGCCTACGCTGTCGCCGCGCAGAACGGTGTGACCTTCGTGGAGGGCCCGGATCAGGATTATGCGCCCAGCTTCGATTCCGAGGCGGCGCAGGAAGCGGTGCAGTTCCTGGTCGACATCGCCGCGGTTCACGGTGTCGGGCCTTCGGACGCCACCGAAGGCAGCGAGATCGACGCGTTCAGGGCCGGCCAGGCCGCGATGAACTTCAACGGCGTGTGGATGCTAACTCAATACCGCGAGCAGCCCGACCTCAACTTCGGCGTCGCGGCCTTCCCGCAACTCGGCACCGAGCGCCCGGCCACCTGGGGCGGCTCCTCGCACCTGGCGTTGCCTTCCAAGCGCGACGCCGACCCCGCCGTGGTCGACGCGGCGATGACCTTCATCGGCTGGATGACGCAGCCGGAGCAGAACCTCACCTGGACGAGCGCAGGCGGTCTGCCCACGCAACCCGAGGTCGCCTCGAGCCCGGGCTACGCCGACCACCCGATGGCCGCGCTGTCCGAAGCCATGGGTAACACCTACGTGCTCACCGGCTTCCCCTTCCTTGCGCAGTTCCGGGGCGCCTGGGACGCCGCGTTCGAGGCAGCGCTCAGAGGCGCCGCGCCGGTCGACGAAGCCTTGGCGAACGGGGTTAGCGAGGCCGAGGCGGCGATCGCCGACGGCCTGCTCAGCCTGCCGCCGCAGTAAGCGGTAAGCAAGCCGAACTGCGAGGGGCGCGAACCCACGCGCGCCCCTCACCAACGCCTTACCCGTGGGGCCAAGCTAGGGGCCAGCGAATGGTGAACTCCTGATGGTGCGAAGCCGCAGCCACGACCCGCCGGCCAACACGCGCGCGAGGCCGCGCGTCAGCCTGCGCCCACGAGCCGATGGGCCTCCGCTCGAGCCGTACCTCTATCTTCTGCCGCACGCCGTGCTGTTCCTCGTCTTCATCGCCTATCCGGTCGGCTTCGGTATCTACGTCAGCCTGCATCGATGGAACATCCTCGCCGACGCCCAACGGTTCGTCGGCCTTGACTACTACCTGCGCCTGCTCACGCCCGGGTCGCCGCAGTTCGAGTTCTTCTGGAAGACCATGGCCAACACCACGCTGTTCACGGTGATAGTCGTGCCTAGCATGATCCTCAGCGCACTCGGCCTGGCCCTGCTGCTACACCGGCCCATACCGGGTCGGGCGTTCTTCCGGGCAGTCTTCTTCCTGCCGACGATCCTCTCGGTGTCGGTGATGTGCCGGAACTTGGCCCAAGTGCCGGCGCCGTCGATCTCGGCTGCCTCGTAGTAGGCGGCGGGGATCGCGGCCAGCGCGGCGGCGTAAAGGATCATGTTGAAGCCGACCGTCCACCAGATGGTCCCGACGATGATGGGGACCCAGGCCAG
>DASROV010000470.1:0-10486 GCA_035646755.1 Trueperaceae bacterium
TACTCGACGGCCTTGGTGATGTCCTTGATGGTGATGAGGCCCTTGAGCTTGAAGTCGTCGTCGACGACCAGCAGCTTCTCGACCTTGTGCTCCCTGAGGATCTCGCGGGCGACCTCGAGTGTGGTGCCTACCGGTACCGTCACCAAGTCAGAGGAGGTCATCAACTCGCTCACCTTGCGGCCGAGGTCGGTCTCGAAACGCAGATCGCGGTTGGTGAGGATGCCGAGCAGAAGGCCGCCCTCAGCCACTATCGGCACGCCGCTTATGCGGTACTCGCGCATGAGGCCCTCGGCGTCCTGCAAGGTGGCGTCACGGCCGAGAGTTATGGGGTCGACGATCATGCCGGCCTCGGAGCGTTTCACCTTGCGTACCATCTCGGCCTGGCCCTCGACCGACATCTTCTTGTGGATGACGCCGATCCCGCCGTTGCGCGCCATGGCGATGGCCATCTTGGTCTCGGTGACGGTGTCCATTGCCGCCGCGACGAGCGGGGTGTTGAGGCTTATGCGCCGCGTGAAGCGCGCGCGCAGGTCGACCTCCCGCGGCAGCACGTTGCTGCGGGCCGGCACCAGCAGGACGTCGTCGAACGTCAGGGCCGTTGTCACGATCTTCGCCTGTGTGGTCTCGCGGCTCTTGACCGCGCCGCTGTCGATCATCGCTTCACCATGGGCGATTATAGCTGCGGCCCGCTCATTGCCGACGTAGCGGCTCGAGCCAGCGGGCGGGGAGCCGCACGGCCCTTCCCGAGCGGTCGGTCGGGACGTGCTCGCTGACCCCGGTGGCGATCAGCCGGTCGTCATCGAGTCGTACCAGACGGTAGTCGAAAAGCAGCCCGCGACTGCGCACGCTAACCAACCTCGAGCGCACGTCGATCTCGTCGTCGAAGTAGGCGGCGCTGCGGTAGCTCACCTCGAGGCGCGAGACCGCCAACGACAGTCCTGACGCCTCCATCTCGCGGTAGCTGAGGCCGCGGACGCGCATCCACTCGACGCGGCTCGCCTCGAACCACACTGGGTAGACGCTGTGATGCGCGACGCCCATCTGGTCGGTCTCCGCGAACCGCACTCGGATGACGCAAGAGGTCGGCGTTGCCGCTCCGTTCGCCGGCTGCTCCGGCGGGCTCTGGGGGTAGTCAAGGGGCTCGGCCATGGGCTCTGGCGACCAGCATAGCAGCGGTTATGAGCGCGGCGCAGACGGCCAAAGAGCGCGCGCGCATTGATGCTAGACTCGCCTGGGAGCGGGCCGTGAGCAGCAAGAGACCGCGCACTATCGGCGCGGAGTTTCAGTCACAGACGAAGTTCCGACGCGGCCAACTCCCGGCCGAGCGTACGCGTGTGGCGCCGGCCTTCAAGGCCTACGCCAACCCGTCCGAGATCGCGGCCCTTCCTCAGCCTCAACTCAAGGGCGGAACGGGTGTATGGACGGCGTTGTCGAGCCCTAGGGGCGGCGCCGCCGAAGGTGGGCGTATCAAACAGGCGCAGCTCTCCCAGCTGCTGTGGGCGGCCGTTGGCTTCACCAAGGGGCGAGAGCGCATCCACCTCAGCGCCCACGGCGTCTCTTCCCTCGAGACCTATGTGCTCACCCGCAACGTGCAAGACCTGCTCGCCGGCGTATACCACTACGACGCCCGCGAGCACAGCCTGGCCTACCTGGAGACGCGTGACGCCACCGAACAGCTAGCGCTTGCCCTGCTCGCGCCGATCGAGCTCGACGCGCAGGCCGCTGTACTCTGCTTCACCGGCATCCCGCGGCGACACAAGCACGGTGACGACGGGCGTGCCTACCGCTACCTTTACCTCGACGCCGGCGCGGCGGCCCAGGACGTGATGGTGGCGGGCAGCGCGATGGGCCTGGCAACGAACTTCATCGCCGACTTCTACGACGATGAGTTGACCGAACTATTGCAGCTCGACGGTCGCAACGAGCAGCCGTTGTGCCTGGTGGCGATAGGCTCGTGAGCGCCACCACCCTTACTTGGAGGTAGACCGGTATGTCCACACCTGATGGCGCCACCACGACGGCCGCGACCGGGATGACGAGCGCCGGCAGCCGCGAGATCCTCGCTCGTGACGAGGCACACCGTTCGGGCCTATGGGAACCGCAGCTTGTACTCGTGCGCGGGGACGGTGCCCTCGTCTACGACGCGGACGGCAAACAGTACATCGACTGCCTCGCCGGCATCGCGGTGGCCAGCGTCGGCCACGGCAACCGGCGCCTGGCACGGGCCCTTGCCGAGCAGGCCGAGCGCCTCATCGTCTGTCCGCAGAACATCGGCAACGACGTGCGCACGCAGTTCGTCGACAAGCTCTTCACGTTCTTAGCAGCGCCGCTCGAGCGGGTGTTCCTCAGCAACTCGGGCGCCGAGGCCAACGAGGCAGCCCTCAAGTGGGCGCGGGCAGCAACCGGTCGTTCACGCTTCGTGGCCGCCAAGCGCGGCTTCTCTGGCCGCACGCTTGGTGTGCTGCCGCTTACCTGGGAGCCTGCCTACCGCGGGCCGTTCGCACCGTTCACCACGCCGGTCGACTTCGTTACCTACAACGACGAGGACGAGCTCCGCGCCGCCATAAGCGCCGAGACCGCCGCGGTGTTCCTCGAGCCGATCCAGGGCGAGAGCGGGATCAACCCGGCTAGCGACGACTACCTCAGGCTGGCGCGGAGCCTTACCCGCGAGCACGGCGCCCTGTTGATCCTTGACGAGATCCAGACGGGCGTCGGGCGCACTGGCACGTTCCTCGCCAGTGAGCGCTCAGGCGTGAAGCCGGACATCGTGACCCTGGCCAAGGGGTTGGCCGGGGGCGTGCCTATCGGTGCGACGGTGATGACCGACGCCGTTGCCAAAGCGATGCCAAAGGGCGGGCACGGCACCACGTTCGGTGGCAACCCGTTGGCCGCCGCCGCCGGCCTTGCGGTGCTGCAGGAGATCGAGGAACGCAGGTTGATGAGCCGCGCGGTCGAGCTCGGCGGGCGGCTGCGGCGAGGACTGGAGAGCCTAGGCAGCGAGCTGGTCAAGGAGGTCCGCGGGCGCGGCCTGTTGCTCGGCCTGGAGTTGACCGAGCCGGTCGGCCCCTTCATCGCGGCCCTTGGCGCGGCCGGCGTGCTCACCATCTCCGGCGGCAGCCACACGGTTCGTTTCCTACCGCCGCTTGTAATCGAGCCCGAGCAGGTCGACGAGGTAGTGCGCCGAGTAGCGGCGGTACTCGAAGACCGCCTCAAGGCGCGGTGACGAAGCGCTTTCACGCGCCGGCGCAGGCGTGAGTTTTTGCGGGGACGCCCGGAGCCGAATGAACCTATTATGAGCCTGAGATGTTGCGTCTAGAGAGCCTCGCCCTCGAACTGCTCGAGTACAAGGCGGCCGAATACCGGGCTAACGGTACCGTCAAGGGCGGTAACCAGACGCTGTGGAACCTTATCGCCATGCTCGGCCAGGAGCGCGATAGGCTCAGCGCCGAAGAGCGCAAGCGCATGGACACGGTCACCGAATCGCTGCAGGCGTTCTCGGAGCCGAATCGCGGCTCGAGCCGGGCACCGGCATCGCTTGGGGAGCTGTTCATCAGCTCGGACGATGACATCGTGCTCGACGGCGGGGAAGAGCCACCGCGACCGCCCGACACGCCGGCCGAGCGCGAGGAGCACGCCGTGTTGCAGCGCCTGGCGCGCCGCGTGTGGTGGGACGACCTCGACTCCTACGTGCAGCAGGTCGCCACCTCGTGGCGCTCGCAGCGCGATCGCTTCGGGGCGCGCCTCATCTTCGGCACGCTGCGCAACCTCGAGCGCAACGCCTCGCGCGAGAACTTCGGCCGCGACGTCACGCTGAAGAGCTTCAAGGTCGTCCTGCCCATCCCGCCGCTAACCGACCCGCTCGTCTCGCTCTCCGACGTCGACTCGCTGGCTGAGATAGCCCGCGACCTCATCAACTTGATCATGACCCTCGGCCAGCCAGGCAGCCCGTATCCGCAACTGGAGCTGCCCGAGGCGGGAGGGCTCGCCTACGTAAGGCAGGCGGCCCTGGCGGTCGCGAACGACCCGTACGCCGGCAAGCCCGCGGCCCTCGACCCCAAGCTGCCCAGTAGCAAGCAGTTGCGCATGGCCATCGCCGAGCTGACCAAGGAACGCCTCCCCGAGGGGGAGCGCGCCAGCCAGCGCCGTGAGCTCGAGCGCCGGCTAAGCGAGGCCATCAGCATGGAGCGCAACGACCGCCAAGCGTTCCAGCGCGACGCCGCGATCTTGCAGGACGTCGTCCACGTCTTCTTCGAGCGCTTGACCGACTATCTGCCAACGACCGTGGGTGGACGCGCGGGCGGCGCTCAACTCGATGGCGGCGTGCTGTTCGGCGTCAACCCGGCCCTGAGGGCAGAGAACATCGGGCCAGCAACTACCGACATCACGGTGCGGTTGGTAGGGCCGGTGCGGCTCACGCTGCAGGGCCACGACTTCGCCTTCGCCGGCGTCGGGGCGGCCAGGACGCTGTTCGTCGACGGCAAGGCCGTGGAACTCGACGGCTCGTCCGTCGTGCAGCTTGGCCACGAGCGGCTCGGAGTGTTCCGCGAGGGCGAATACGTCCACCTTCGCATGCGTGACGAGGGCCGCAGCATCGCCGTGAGGCTTGCCGAGGCGCTGGTCGTGTTGCACGTGCTCACCAGCCCGTTCCGCGAAGAGCTGTTGACCGTGGCCAAGGTGATCGCCAACTCGGTTCGCGGCGAGCCGCAAGACCTCATAGTCCAGGCGATATCACGGGCCAACCAGCTGAGCGTGCGCGCTCCCGACCGGCGGCAGGCTCTCGACGGACTGTGGCGCGGCGCGGCGCGCGCCACCGGTGTCGATCTGGGCAGCGAAGTTATAGCCACCCTGGTCGAGAAGATCATCGACGCTGTCAGCCTCGACCCGAACGACCTCCCCGGGGCCCTGGAACGCGCTGGTGCCGAAGAGACCGAGTTCTACACGCTCACCGGCGACCCGCTCACCGTCGACCTCGCAGGCTACAAGATCACCGTGCGGCAGTACCGTGGCCGCAGCAAGCAGTCTCAGGAGAGCCTGGTAGCGATGCTTCCCGGCCAGGTGCTCGGCTCGTTCACCGACTACCTGCTCGCACCTCTGGGAGCGGGTACCTTGGTGTTCGTCCGCGGCGACTCCGACCTTGCGGTCCTTCACCTCGCCAAGGCGAAGCTGCTAAGCACCGTAGCTTGAGGGCCCGCCACTGGTCTGGTCGCTCCTCAGCGGGCGAGTAAGGAGCGAGCATGCCTCAACCCATGAACCACGACGAGCTGAACCGGGCCGCCGCCGACCTACCAGGCTGGGAGGTCGTGGACGGCAAGCTGGTGCGCCAGCAGAAGTTCGCCGACTTCTCGGAAGCGTTCGCCTTCCTGTGCCGCGTGGCGCTGTTGGCCGAGAAGCACAACCATCACCCCGAGATCCACAACTCCTACGCCAACGTCACCCTTGAGCTAATCAGTCACGATGCGGGCGGCGTCACCGAGCGCGATCTCAAGCTGGCCAGAGCGATAACCGAGCTTGGCCAAGCGGGCAAGTAACAGGCGTCCTACTCAGGTCGGGCGGGCTCTGTTAGCTGGTAGTCCTCGCGCAGGAGGGCGAGATCGTCGTCGTCGACGTCACCGTCGCCGTCGAGGTCGGCCGGCAGGTTGAGGCCGGTACGGCCGTAGGCGAGCGCGAATTCAAGCAGGTCGGGGAAGTCAACTACGCCATCGCGGCTGAGGTCGCCTGGCGCGAAGCGATTGACCGCGCTCAACTCGGCCAGCTCGGCTTCCCCGGGAAGCGCCGCGGGGGCTTCCACGGCCATCGCCATCACCCCCGGACCGCCTGCCGGTAGGCCGAGCAGCAGGCCGAGTTCGTGGTGGACTGCCCGGGGGAGCCACTCGCCGGCGGCCGGTGACAGCAGCGCGGTTACCTCGCCGGCGCTGGGTGCATCGCTAACCAAGGTTAGCGACAGGGTCTCAGGCGAGAAGAGGGCCATATCCCCGTAGGTGAGCGTGAATGGCGCCGTGTTCGCCGCGCTAAGCACCGCGGCGCCGGCGGAGATCTCCTGCCAGGTGGCCGCGGCCTCGGCCACCGCCTCCGAAAGCAGCAAGGGGCCGCCGGCATCGTCGACGCTGTAGGTAACCACTACTGGTTCGGTTGGCTGGTCCTCGGCCGGTGCCTCGCCTGGCGGCGCGTCGGCCTGGTCCCGCGGTTCCTCGCCCGGCTCCTGCAGGGGCTCCTCGTCGAGGGGCGGCTCCTCTGGTACTTCAACCGCTGGCTCCTCGGGAACTTCGCCCGCATCGTCCTCCGCGGCCGGCGCCTCGCTTGGAGCCTCGCCGCTAAGCAGCGACCTAATCGCCTCGAGTACCGCCGCCTGCGCTCCCGGCAGGTCGGTCCGTACCAGCCGGCCGTTGGGGTCCAAGCCCAGCGCGCGACCGTCGACGTCTATGAAGGCGTCGTCGCTCAAGCGCCACAGCCCCTGGCGGAAGCCCGTGAGCGGGGACGCGAGGTTGGGGTCGAGGTAGGCGGCTACGAGTACCGTCTCGCCGGTACGCCAAGTCGGGCTGCCGGCGACCAACAGACGCCGGTCGCCCGGCGCCTCGCCGCCGAGGAAGTCTAGTTCGATGGTGTCGGGAGGCCCAGCGAGTTCGTCAGGATCCGGCGTCTCAGCGGGATCGTCCAGGTCGGGATCGCCTTGGTCACCGCCGCCAGCCGCGGGCGGAACCTGGTCGGGCCGCATGCGGACGCCGTAACCCCGCAAGACCTCCTCGACAGCGAAGCTCACGGTCGTGTACACCTCCTCGTACGCCTTGTCGGCGTGCACGGCGGCGGTGACGTCGACGACCCTGGCCGTGAAGACCACGTCGGCGTCGGCAAGCAGCTCGGCCGGGGTCATGAACCTGTAGGTAGTCGCCAAAGCAAGGCCGGCAAACAGACCGAGAGCCACTGCCGACGTCAGCCGCAGCACCAGGCCCCTAACTGCCGACCACCTGCTCATTGTCATTCTGCTCTTTGTCATCCTGCTCCCGGCGGATCGACGGGCGCGCCCGGCACCTCGTCAGGTACCTCGTCGGGCTCGTCGTCGGGCACCTCGTTGGGCTCGTCGTCGGGCTCCTCGTCGGGCTGCTCGCCAGGTTCCTCGCCCGGCTCGTCCTCCGGTTCTTCACTTGGCCCGCCACCGGGTTCCTCCCCCGGTTCGCCGTCGATGGTGTCGAGGTCTTCGGGCGCGGTCTGGAAGGCGCCAGGAACGGCGGCGCCCGACGCCGTTGCCGCTGCGAACTCGTGACGGAACTCGTCGCCGGAGCGCGACGCGAACTCCGTGGTGGTGCCAACCGCGAGCACCGCCGGCACCTCAACGGGGACCAGCACGAACGAGAACAGCTCGGCGTCGCCTTGTAGCGTAGTGCCGAGCAGCGCGAGGTCGAGCCGCAAGCGGCCGGGCTCAGCCTCGTGGATGAGCGCGATCTCCTGGCGCGACGCGCTAAGGCTGCCTTCCTCGAGCGTGAAACGCTCCGCGTCCCAGCTAAGCTCGGTTCGCACGCCGACCAGCGCCCTGGCGTCGGTCACCCGAGCTCTTACCGTCACCTTCGAGCGCACCTCGGTGTCGGGCAGCTGCAGGTCGAGGGTCGGCGCAGGCGGCGTGATCACGCTAAGCACGTAGTCAAGGAAGGTGCTCGACAGGTTCGCGTCGGTAACTTCGATGGTGAACTCGTACTCGCCGGTAGTGCTCGGCACGCCGCGTAGCTCGCCGCCTTGCAGTTCCAGCCCTGGAGGCAGGGCCCCAGCGCTGAGGGAGTACTCGTACGGTCGCAGGCCTCCTACCGCGTGGAACTGCACCTGGTACGGCTCGGCCACGACCGCCTCCGGCAGATCGGTGCCGAGCAGGCGAAGGGCCTCGCCAGGCGTGGCAAGCTCGCCCGCGCAGGCAGCGAGGCCCGCCACCAGCAGAAGGGCGGCGAGCAGTCTGGCGAGTAGCGAGGGCGAGCTCAAACTCACGGCACGAAGAGCGTACCGCACGACGCCGACGGCAGGACGTCAGCGACGTTGACGCGGCCGCCAAGCGGCGCGGGCGAGGCGAGCGCGCATGCTAGCCTCCGGGCAATCTTGGGTCTGGCAGGGAGTCTTGGCGCGGCCAGTGATGGCAGGCTCCGTCGCCGAGAGCGAGGTCGCGTGATAATTCGTAACAGCGGTCGCCTGATGCTTACGTTGCCCCCCGGGCTCAGCGCCGCGCGCGTGTCGCTCCACGTCGAACGCGAAGCGCGCGCGCGTTACGGCTTCCCGGCCGACGCGTTCACCCTCGGTGGCAGGCTGCTCGAAGTCGACTTCGGCGAGGCCGAACGGATCGCGGCGGCCATGAACGCTGCGCGAGCCGCTGGCGTAGTCGTCGGTCCACCGGTAGCGCCCGGGGAGCTCGGCGCCGCCGCCCTGCTTCACGAGCTCGCTCACGCGCTGTTGGCTGCGTTCGACTGGCGTGAGGCAGCACTCGCCGCGGTAACCGCGCGACTCGGTACGCGCGGTACGTCGAGCTTGCTCGCTGCGCTCCGCGAACGCTTCCCGCCGCCCGGCTCCGCGGTCCGAACGACACCCGCGGCCGCTGCCGAGACTGACGACGGCGTCAGCGACGAGATCACCATCGAAGAGCTGCTGTTGCTCGGCGAGGCCCGCGATAACCGCGCGCTCGACGCGTTCGTCGAGCTGTTCGGCCTCGGTGACCTCGCGTCGGGGGGCGAGTTCGACGCGGCCCTCACCAACCTGCGCGAGGTCCTTAGGGGCGTGCGAGTCGGGCCGAGCCGGGCGGCGGCGCACGGCGCGGCGGCGGGTCCTACCGCTGGGGACCAACACGCCCTGTCGGACGACCAAGGCCGCGCGCCAAGGGGCGATGATGCCTCACCGGCGGGCGGCGACCTGCTGGCCATCCTGCGCGCTCCGGCGGCGCTCCACCCCGGTTCGCTGCTCGGTCAACTCGAGGCTGCGCTCGAGCTCTGGGCGCCGCTGATCGGCGAGCGCTTCGCCCAGCTCTTGCGGCGGGCGCTTCGCGGCCTCGATCAGCTTCGCGAAGAGCGGACGTTCGTGGCCGGCCCCGGCCCGGGCGGGCCGGCGCCGGTGCTAGTGGCCGGACCCGGGCCTGGCTATCTTGGCGAGGCCGCCTACAGCGACGACCGCGCGTGGATGACCGGCGTCGTCATGGTCGCGAAGAACGCCTACGTCTGGCTCGAGCAGTTGTCGCGGCGCTCGGGTAGGACCGTCGCACGCCTCGACCAGGTGCCAGACGAGGAGTTGCGCGAGCTCGCCGATCACGGTTTTGACACGCTGTGGCTGGTCGGCGTGTGGCAGCGCAGCGAGGCCTCACGCACGATCAAGCGCTTGCGGGGCCAGCCCTTCGCCGAGGCCAGCGCCTACGCCATCCACGACTACGTGATCGCTCCCGACCTCGGTGGCGAGGACGCACTAAGCGCGCTCGCCGAGCGCGCCGCGCGGCACGGCTTGCGGCTGGCGAGCGACATGGTGCCGAACCACACCGGCATCGACGCTCATTGGGTCGAAGAGCGTCCCGACTGGTTCCTGCGGCTGGCGACCCCACCGTTCGACGCTTACCGCTTCGCTGGGCCCGACCTCACGCCGGGACGTGCCATCGAGGTGCGCATCGAGGACGGCTACTACGACGGCAGCGACGCCGCCGTGGTTTTCGAGCGCCGTGAGCGAGCAACCGGTGAGCGCAACTACGTCTATCACGGCAACGACGGCACGGCCATGCCGTGGAACGACACCGCCCAGCTCGACTACCTCAACCCCGAGGTGCGCGCGGTGGTCATCGACACAATCGTCGCGGTCGCCCGACGCTTCAAGGTGATCCGCTTCGACGCCGCGATGACGCTGGTGAGGCGCCACGTCAGGCGTCTGTGGCATCCGCCACCGGGCCAGGGCGGCGCCATCCCGTCGCGCAGCCGACACGCCCTCGAGGCGGAGGCGTTCGATCGGGCCATGCCGCACGAGTTCTGGCGTGAGGTGGTAGACGAGGTGGCACGGCGCGCGCCCGATACGCTCCTGGTGGCCGAGGCCTTCTGGTTGCTGGAGAGCTACTTCGTGCGCACGCTAGGCGTGCACAGGGTCTACAACAGCGCCTTCATGCACTTCCTGGCGGCGGAGCGCAACGCCGAACATCGCCGCCTGCTTCGCACGACGCTGGCCAGCGACCCGCGCGACCTCGAGCGCTTCGTCAACTACCTGACGACCCCCGACGAGGAGACCGCGGCGGAGACCTTCGGTACCGGCGACAAGTACTTCGGCGCCGCGACCATGCTTGCCACCCTGCCGGGGTTGCCGCTGTTCGGGCACGGCCAGGTCGAGGGCCTGCGCGAGAAGTACGGCATGGAGTTCCGCGCCCCGCGGCTCGATGAACCGCCCGACACGCGCTTGCAGGCGCGCCACCGAGAGGTGATCGCACCGCTGTTGGCGCGCAGGCAGGAGTTCGCCAGCGCGCCAACAGCGGTGCGATCACCTCTCGGTGGCGCGC
>DASROV010000471.1:0-7867 GCA_035646755.1 Trueperaceae bacterium
CGCAGGGCGGTGTCGGTCGAGGTCTTGGCGAGCTTCGCGTAGTTGGAGGTCGTTAGGTGAGCTTTGAAGTCGCCCAGCAGCCGGTTGATCACAAGGCGCTGCCTCTCGTTTACAGGGGCGACGTTGATCAGCCGCCATAGCTCTGCCTTGTTGAGTACCGCTGCCAACTCCTTCTCGGCAGCCAGCAAAGCGCGGTAAAGGCAATCAAGGAACCACCGCAACCAGGCGGTGATGTCGAGGCTCCCGCGCTGGGCCGACTCCAACTGGAGGTAGTACCCCTTGCGCTCGGCCAGGATCTGTTTCGACATGCTGTAGAAGCGTTCGCTCGATCCGTCCGCTCTGGCCAGGCCCATGTCCGCGATAGCTCGCGCGATGCGCCCGTTGCCGTCCTCGAACGGGTGGATGGTCACGAACCAGAAGTGAGCGATGGCCGTGTTCAGAACCGGATCGACGGTCGGCGTGGAGTTGAACCACTGGAGAAACCGGCTCATCTCTTCTTCCAGGAGTTCCGCTGCGGGCGCAGCGTAGTGGACTCGCTCGCGCCCGATCGGCCCCGAGATGACCTGCATCGGGCCGACCTCCGGCGTCCGCCACGCTCCTACCGTAATCTTCCGCATACCGCTGCGACCTGACGGGAACAAAGCAGAGTGCCATCCGAACACCCGGTCGGCAGTCAGCGGAGCTGTGAAGTTCCGGGTGGCGTCCACCATCAGCTCGACCACGCCGTCCACGCCTCGGCTCGCTGCCGGTAAACCCGGGCCGTCCAGGCCAAGCCGTTGCGCGATGGAGGACCGGACCGCCAGCACATCGAGCGACTCACCTTCAATGGCCGACGACGCCACTATCTCGTTCGTCATCGCCGTCAACGTGGCTTCAGACTTCGACTCGAATCCCAAGCCCCGCATGCGGCCGAGGAGAAGGCCCTGCCTATGCCTTACCTCGGCGAGGAGGCCGGTCAATGCGGAGTCGTCCCATCGAAACTCTGGCCAGTCGGCTCGTTGGTGGATGAAAGGAATAATCAACGCAACCTCTGCGGTGATTATATTGACGCTCGGTGAGTACAGCTGTTATTCACCGCACGATCTGCGGCGCAGCTGCCTCAATCACCGCACGACCCAATGCCCCCCGCCAACTCACTTGATCCCCGTCATGGTGATGCCCCTCACGAAGTACCGCTGGCCGATGAGGAACGCGATGATCACCGGTATGAGGCTCATCACCAGGCCCGCGGTGAGCAGCGTCCATTCCGTCGTGAACGTGTCACGGAAGACGCTCAAGCCCACGGGCAGGGTGCGCATCTCTTGGCTGCGCGTGATGATAAGAGGGTAGAGGAACGAGTTCCAGAACGACATGAAGGTGAACGTGCCCAGCGTCGCCAGCGCGGGTCCGGAGAGCGGCATCATGATGCGCCAGTAGATCTGCCAATGGTTCGCGCCGTCGATCCTGGCGGCGTCCTCGAGCTCGTTGGGGATGGTGAGGAAGAACTGCCGCATGATGAAGACGCTGAACGCGCCGAACAACCCGGGCACTATCAGGCCGGGGTACGAGTCGTACCAGCCGAAGGCGCGCACGATGATGAACAGCGGGATGATCGTCACCTGCGGTGGGATCATCATCGTCGCGAGGTAGAGCAGGAACAGCGTGTCGCGACCCCGGAACCGCAGGCGCGCGAACGCGTAGCCGGCCATCGAGCCGGTAAGCATCTGGCCGGCGGTGGCAGCGAGCGCCACGACCAGCGAGTTGAAGAACCAACGCGGCAGCGGCACGCGGCGCGCGACCTCGAGGTAGTTCTCGAAGCGCCAGGTCTCCGGGATCCAGCGCACCGGGATGCTGAATTCACTGCCCGGCGCCTTGAGCGACGTCGACAGTGTCCAGATGAGCGGTACTAGCATCAGGACCGCCCCGATCAGCAGCAGGACGTGCGCCACGAAGTTGGCCCTGGGGCTACTCCTCATGGATGACCCACTTGCGCCGCGCGTACCACTGCAACGCCGTGATCGCGAAGATGATGAGGAACAAGATCCAGGCGATCGCCGAGCCATAGCCCATGCGGAACGGCGTGTCGAAGGCGCGCTCGTACATGTAGAAGACGAGCACGCGCGTGGCGCCCGCCGGACCGCCGTCGGTCATGATGTAGGGCAGCGTGAACACCTGGAAAGCGGCGATGAGCGCGAGGATCAGGTTGAGGAACGTCGTCGCGCTCAGCAGCGGCACCGTCACGCTCCAGAACTTCTGCCACTTGCCAGCGCCGTCGAGCTCGGCCGCTTCGTAGTAGTGCTGCGGGATGCCCTGCAGCCCCGCAAGGAAGATCACCATGTAGAAGCCGATGTTGCTCCACACGTCGGTGATGATCAGGGCCGGCATCGCCCACTCGCGGCTGGTGAGCCAGCCCGGGCCAGTGACGCCGAGCAGCCCCAGGAACTGGTTGATCGGGCCGATAGTCGGGTTGAACATCCACCGCCACACGAGCGCCACCACCACGGCGCCCGAGATTACCGGCATGAAGTAGGCGGCGCGGTAGAAAGCGATCCCGCGCAGCGACCGGTTGAGCGCCGAGGCGAGCAGCAGCGATATCGCCACAGTTAGCGGAACGCTGAAACCCACGAAGTACAGCGTGTTCCACGTCGCCTGCCAGAAGCGCCGGTCCGACCAATCCACCTCGAGGCCAGCGAACCAGCCGAAAAGCACCACAGCCAGGATCATCAGGCCGACGCCCCAGATCAGGCTGACGGCACGCCTCCTCAGCGCCAGCAGCAGACCGCCAAGCGTCACCACCAGCAGCGGCAAGCGCCAAGCGAGGTCGCGAAGCGGAGACCACACCGCCTCGTCCCAACTGAGCAACCTGACGTAGTTCTCGAACCCCACCCAGTTGTCGCGCAGGGACGCCACGTTCAGGCGCGACGCCAAGCGCCAGTCGGTAAACGAGATGACCACCGACATGAGGATCGGCCCCACGACGAATATCAGGATGCCGAGCAGGCTGGGGGCCAGGAACAACAGGGCCCACAGCGCGTCGCCGCGCCGCGGGCCCAGTCCGCCGGACCTACCGGCGGCGTTACGTGTCGAGACCTGGCTCAGCGATAATCCGACAGCAGGTCGTCGACGTCCTCGGCGATCATCGCCAGGCCGTCTTCGACGCTCGTCGCGCAGAGCCAGACCTCACTCATGCCTTCGTTCAGCAGGTTGACGAACTCGCCCCAGCCTTCGAACGTCTCGGTGGGGATAGCCGTTTCGTTGGCTTCGATGAAGACCTCGTCGCTCGCCGGCGGCACGTCGGGGGTGATGAAGGCGTCGGTGATGCCGACGCTGCGGCGGGCGGGGATGATGATCCCGGCTTCGGTCCACTTCGCCATCGCCTCGGGCGACGACACGAACTGGATGAACTCCCAAGCCGCCTCGGGGGCGTTGCTAGTGCTGGAGATGCCCCAACCGGAACCGTCAGCGTCGACGATCGAGCCTGCGTCACCCTCCGGGAACAGCGCGACGTCCCAGGCGAAGTCGACGGCCTCGTTGCTGTTGAGCGGAGCCACGCGCCAGCGACCGTCGACGATCATCGCGGCGTCACCATCGGCGAACATGCTCGACGCGCTGCGCTCAGCCGCCTGCTCGCTGGTGGGCGCGACGTTGGCGTCGCAGCGCAGGCCGACGTAGTACTCGAGGCCCTCGAGGGCGGCCCCTTGGTTGAGCGTGAACTCGCCGTGATCGTCGCTGAAGAACATGCCACCGTTCGACCAGATCCACGGCTGCCAGAACAGGTAGAAGGTCGAGTAACCGAAGCCGAACTGGTCGATAGCGCCGTCGCCGTCGGTGTCCTGAGTGAGCTCCTGAGCCGCGGCCATGAAGTAGTCCCAGGTCCAGCCAGCGGTCGGCCAGGCGACACTTGCCGCCTCGAACAAATCCTTGTTGTAGAACAGCACGAGGTTAGAGATGTCGCGCGGAATCGCCATCAGCTCACCGTTGTAACGGAAGGCGTCGAGGTGTCCGGGGAAGAAGTCCTCGAGGAACGCTTCGTCGGCGAACTCGCCAAGCGGCATGAACGCGTCCTGGGCGGCGAAGCCGGGCAGGGAGATGTTGTTGATGAAGAAGACATCGGGCGCGGCGCCCGCGGCGATGAGGGTCGCTAGGTTCTGTTCGTAGTCGCCTGCCGAGGGGATATGGTTGAGCACCACGCCGATGTCAGGGTGCTCGGCCTCGAACTCGCTGATTAGCTCCTCGTAGATGGCAAGGTCTTCCGTGCCACCCCAGGTCGCGAACTCGATAACTGTCTGCGCCGACGCGAAGCCCGCGACGAACACGAGCACTAACAGAGCCAGGAACTTCTTCAACATTCGTTTCACCCCTTGCGGTCGAGAATTTGAGTTGTCCTTCGATCTTCGGGCGTGATTCACCATACGATTACACCCCATGGTGGTCAACGATTTACCCGGACACGGTGTGAACAGGAAGCGATGGGTTCTGGGCGTCGGGCTTGGGCTGCTGGCCACACTCGCCCTCCTCGGCGGCGGCCGGCCGGTGGCGGCCCAGGCGTCGACGCAGGATCCGACGCAGGAGGAGGCCCAGGAGGCGGCAGAAGTGGCCGCGCTGCGAGACGTACCCGTCGAGAAACTAGTCGGCCGGCTCCTGCTCCTCGCATTCCCGGGTAGCGAGCCGCCTTTGGAGCGGCTCGAAGAGTTACGCCCAGCCGGGTTCCTGTTCTACCCGAGCAACGTGCCCTCGACCGCGGTGGCCCGCGAAACCGTGCGCGCCCTACAGGAGTCTGCCACCGTCCCGCTGCTGTTCGGGATCGATCAGGAGGGTGGGCCGTTCACCACCTACCGCGTCGACGACGCCACCATCTTCCCCGGCAACATGTCGCTGGCGGCGACCGGCGACCCGGCGCTGGCCACAAAGGTGGCGCAGGCTACCGGCGAGGAGCTTGCCTACGCCGGCTTCAATCTGAGCTTCGCCCCGGTAGTCGACGTCAACAGCAACCCCGACAACCCCATCATCGGCATCAGGTCCTTCGGCTCGAACGTCGAGACCGTGAGCGAGTTCGGGAGGGCCTACCTGGCCGGGCTCGAGGCGGCCGGCGTCGCGGCCGTGGCCAAGCACTTCCCCGGGCACGGCGACACGGGAACCGACTCGCACCTGGCACTGCCCGTCGTCGATGGCGATAGGGCGCGGTTGGACGCGGTAGAGCTGCCTCCCTTCGAGGCGATGATCGAGGCCGGTGTGCCCGCGATCATGACCGCGCACGTTGCGTTCCCCGCGATCGACCCCGACTTGCCAGCCACACTCTCAAGCGCC
Organism: Trueperaceae bacterium; assembly: GCA_035646755.1. Classification (GTDB taxonomy): domain Bacteria; phylum Deinococcota; class Deinococci; order Deinococcales; family Trueperaceae; genus DASRWD01. Next base: position 5,287 of record DASROV010000471.1, read on the forward strand.
GCACTAACTGGCCTGCTGCGCGGCGAACTGGGCTTCGATGGCATGATCGTCACCGACTACATGGACATGGACGCCATCGCCAAGAGCTACGGCGCTGGCGAGGCGGCCGTGCTCAGCGTCCTGGCTGGGGCTGACCTCGTCCTGCTCGGCCCTGACCTCGACACGCAGCGCCAGGTCTACGCGGCCCTGAAAGAAGCCGTTCGCAGCGGGAGGCTAAGCGAAGAGCGCGTGCGCGGCGCGGTCGCCGCGTCGCAGGCGGTGGCCAGTACCTACCGTCCCCGCCTGGATGCCGCCCCACCCGACTACGCGGCGCATCGCGAGTTGGCGCGCACCGTGGCGGAGACCGGTGCCACACTCCTCTCGAACGACGGCGTCTTGCCGTTGGCCACCGACGCCGACGTCCTGGTCGTCGCGCCACAGCCGAGCGGCTTCGGCCAGCCGCCACATCTGGGCCACGTCCTTGGTCGCTCGCTCGCCGGTGTCCAGAGCCTGCCCGTCTCCGTCAATCCGGACGAAGCCGAGATCGCCGCGGCGGTGGAGCGTGCCGGAACCGTCGGCGTCGTCGTGCTCGGCACCTATCACTGGCTCGGCGCGTTCCCTGACGGCATGGCGCAGCTCGCCGAGCGGCTGGCGGCCACCGGCAAGCCGGTGGTGGTAGTGGCGCTCGGCAACCCCGACGACGTGCGATTCCTGCCCGTGCGTCCGGCGGCCTACCTGGCTGTATACGGCTACCGGGAGGCGAACTTAGAGGGCGCGGCGGCGGTGCTCACCGGCGAGGTGGAGCCGAGCGGGCGGCTGCCTGTGCCGGCCGGAGAGTACCCGTTGGGCGCGGGGCTCGACGGGTTCGGCGAGGGTAGGTAGGTCGCGCCAACCGGCACTTTAAGCCTTGCTGCCCTTGATCGGCGCCAGCGGCACCGGCGCTTCGGCGGTCACAGGAGTCTCCCCCAAGAGCGCGGCAGCGGCGGCCCTCACGGAGCGCTCGCGCCAACCGAAGGTGACAAGCGCGGGGCCCGGCAGCGCGGACACCACGTAGGGGTTCCACAACGCCACGTGCAGGAACGGGGTTCGGGCCCGTGCCAACTGGGCGCCAAGCTCAACTTCTTCGCTCGTCAACGTCGTGCGAGTGGTCGACGCCAAGACCAGCAGGTCTGCGCGTTCTGCCTCCTGAAGGGCACGGGGGACCGCGGAAGTGGCGGTTGCCGGTTCGTACGGCACCTCGCTTACCGTCACGCCCCGCTCCCGTAGGGCCGCCGCCAGGCCGGCCGCCGGGCTAACCGTCGCTTGCGTGGCCGCGCTCTGCCTCGTGGTTTTTGCGGCGACCAGCACGACGCGCGCTCCGGACTCCAGGCGCGGAACCTCCCCAAAGCCGACCAAGGCGCGTCTCGCCGCTTCGTCGAGCAGCTCCGCGGCGCCTCCGCGCCAAGCTGACGCGGGATCGGGAACAGGGTGCACGTCTTCATGCCGGGCCGACACGAGATTGGGGTTGGGGAACGCACTCTCACCCGGTGCGGGCGCGGGTTGAGGGCCGACGCGCACCCCGTCCCTCAGCCTGTCAAGACGCGCGGCCGACGCTGCCAAAGCCTCGGGGTCAAGGCGCCCGTCCGCGACCGCGCGCTCGATCGCGACCACCGTCTGTTCGTGCACGGCGAGCGGCGCTACATTCGCCGGCATATCGACGCCGGCCGCCAGCGCGAGCACGGCGGACTGCGCACCACCCCAGCGATCGGCGATGGACTTCATGTCGAGTGCGTCGCTGAACACCACGCCGTCGAAGCCCAGTCGCTCGCGCAACAGCCCGGTGATCACCCGGCGAGAAAGGGTGGCGGGGAGCTCCGAGTCGACTGCGCTCAGCACTATGTGCGCCGTCATCACGGCCGCGACGCCTGCGGCGAAGGCCGCGATGAACGGCGGCCACTCGCGCTGCTCGAGCTGCTCGACGGACCGCGTCAACGTCGGCAGGGCCAGATGCGAGTCGAGGGCCGCGTCGCCGTGGCCCGGGAAATGCTTGACCGTTGCCGCCACGCCGGCCGCCTGCAGTCCCTCGACGAACGCCACGACGTGCCGCGCGACGTGCCGCGGCTGGGAGCCGAATGCCCTGTCGGCGATTACGGGGTTGGCCGGGTTGGAGTTGACGTCGGCAACGGGTGCGAGGTCGACGTCGATGCCTACCGAGCGCAGACCGTGCCCCGTCGCCCGTGCTACGGCGCGGGTCAGATCGAGGTCGTCCGCGGCGCCGAGAGCCATCGCGCTCGGTGGGTATGGCAGGTCGGTTATGCGGACCACGCCACCCCCCTCCTGGTCGACCGTCACGATGAGTTGCGGTCCTGCCAGGGTGCGCATCTCCGCCACGAGTGAGGCGACCTGGAAGCGGTCGGCGACGTTGCGACCGAAAAGACACACGCCACCCGGCCGCCGCTCGCTAAGGAACGCGCGCTCGTCGGCAGTGAGCCGGGGGCCGGAGAGGTCGATCATCAGGAGGCGGGCGAGGTTCATCGGCTGCTCCGGTCGCGCGACTGAAGGGCGTCGTGGGTTTCAGGGGAGGCGGTCGGGGTCGTCATGGGGAACAGCATGACCCCTTGCG
>DASROV010000472.1:0-3045 GCA_035646755.1 Trueperaceae bacterium
GGAACCCGGCGCCGGCTTCAACGGTCAAGACTTCGTGACGATCTCGGGCGGAACGGGCTTCGTACTCAACCCGAACACCGAGAACGGCGAACTGGCCTGGGAACTCTTGGCGTTCCTCAACAGTCAAGAGGCGCTGATGGCCTCTCAGGAGATCCAGCCGCGCATCCGCGCCCGCGACGACGTCCCCGTGCCGGGCGTGGAGTTCCTTACGGAGACCGCCGACGCGCTCGGCGCCCTCACCACGGCGAGACCGAACATGACCGTATACCCCGAGGTGTCGTTCGAGGCGCAGCTAATGACCGAGCGCGTGGTCTCAGGCGAGATGTCGCCTCAGGAGGCGATGGACGCCTACGCGCAGGCAGTAACCGAACTCGCCGGCGAGGAGAACGTCGTAGACCTGCTCGGCGAATGACGTCTTCGTGGCCGGCCCACGGCAAGACCGTGACCGGCCCCTGATCCCCCAGCGGAGGCCTGGGCGGTACCCGGGCCTCCGCCCTCCCCGGTTGGCTAGGAGGCCTTAAGTGCAACGGCGAAGCATCCTGTCGGTTCCGACTGGCCTGTTGTTCATGCTGCCAGCCGGGCTGTTCGTGGCGGCGTTCATCGTGCTGCCGTTCTTCTGGATCGCGGCAGTCAGCTTCACCAACCGCACGCTCACCGGCCGCAACGCGGTCAACCCGGAGTTCATAGGTCTCGGCAACTACCAGCAACTCTTCGACCCAAGCACGTTCCTCAACTCGGGCGAGTTCGGTTACTGCCTGCGCGTAGGCGTCCATCGCCTCCTGAGGCGACATCTCGCCTGAGACCACGCGCTCGGCGGTCTCCGTAAGGAACTCCACGCCCGGCACGGGGACGTCGTCGCGCGCGCGGATGCGCGGCTCGATCTCCTGAGAGGCCATCAGTGCTTCTTGACTGTTGAGGAACGCCAAGAGCTCCCAGGCCAGTTCGCCGTTCTCGGTGTTCGGGTTGAGAACGAAGCCCGTACCGCCCGAGATCGTCACGAAGTCTTGACCGTTGAAGCCGGCGCCGGGTTCCTGGGCCGGCATCATCGCCCAGTCCATGATCTCGTCGCGGTTGGCGACCTCGAACTCCTGGCCGGGGGCGGTGGGACCGCGGTAGAAGTAGTCGCCCTCCACCAACAGCGCCGTCACGCCGTCGCGGAAGTTAGCGAAGCTCTGGTTGCGACCGTCCTGAACGAGCTGCAGGCGAGCGTCGCCGAGTTCCTCTTCGACGTAGATGGTCTGGTACAACTCGAGGGAGTCGAGGATGCCTTGGCTGCTCACGATCCAGCGGCCCTGATCGTCAAGCAGGAAGTGCCCGGTGCCGAGCAGGAGCATGTAGTAGCCCTGCATGGTGGTGGCCTCGCCCATGGCGGTGCCGGCGTTGATCTGCAGCGGGTAGCTCTCGGGGTCGGCTTCCTTGAGCGTGCGGGCGGTGTCGAGCAGCTCTTCCCACGAGGTCGGCTGCCAGTCGACAGGGTTCTCGATGCCGGCGGCCTCCAGCAGGTCGGTGCGGACGTAGATCATGCGGTAGTCGGTGCCGAGCGCGATGCCGTAGCGTTCGCCCTCGAAGCTGGTGAGAGCCTCGAGGCCATCGGGGATGTGCTCCCAACCTTCCCATTCGGCGACGGAGGGGCCGCCGACTTCACTGAGCGGTTGCAGCATCTCGCCCTCGACGAACTCGGGGATCCAGAAGCCGTCGAAGCCGAGCACGTCAGCGCCGGCGCCGACCGAGAGGTCGAGGGCGTGCTGCTCCTTGAGCGCCTCGTCACTGCCGCCGAACTGGATGATCTCGACGGTCACGCCCTCGTGGGCTGCCTCGAACTCGGGCTTCACGTAGTCGTTGAGCCACTGGTACTGCAGGTCGTTGACGCCGCCCTCGATCATGCGAGCGGTGATGCTGACGGTCTGGCCGAAGGCCGGCAGCGCCAAGGCCATGAGCATGCCTAGAGCGATGGTTGCGCGGATCATTCGTGTGAGCATTGTTCCTCCCGGTGCGAACGCTTGACTCTTGGAGATCGGCGGCACGTCAGAAAACGTCTTCCTCCTCCCCGGCGGGAACGCTCCCGCGCGCGCTTGTCTGCTCGGGTTCGAAGCGGAAAGCGAAGGTAGCGACCTCGGCCGGGCCGAGCTGAAGCTCGAGGTGGCCGGCAGGCGGTGTCAGAGCAGGTCCGCGAGTCTCATCGAGGCGGACCCTGTGGGCCTCGGTTACCGGTCGGTGGAGGGTCAGCCGACCTGTGACCCCGACCGGCGCCGGGTTCCAGATCCTTAGAATCGTCGTGTCGTCCCGCCAGGCGGCCTTGAACGCCGACAGCGTCAGCGGTGGGGTGAGTTCGAAGGCGCTCGCGGTCACCTCTCGCGACGCTCTGACAACCGTGGCGGGCGAGCAGAAGCGCTCAGCCTCCAGCGGCAAGGCGCTCTCCCACCATGGTCCGGCGAACGACACGATGGCAAGGTCGAAGCGGTGCTCGCCCAGGCACTGCGCCTCGGGCGTCGGCAAGCTGGGGCCAGCCCCTTGCGGCCGGGAGATGAGGTCCTCCCGTGACAGCCAGCCGACGCAGCGCAGGAGCGTCACGGCGATGTCGACGCCCGCTGTCGACGCGAGCGGCTCGTATTCGCACAGCCCGCGGTTGAGCACCGCCAAGCCCCGCGGCTCCTCGGATACGGCGACGAAGCGCCGCTGATGCGTGGTGCCCGTCGGCTGCTGGTACCAACCCTTGCCGCTTGGTGGCCGAACTGGCCGCTTGAGCACGTGAAAGTGACCGTCGGCCCAGACGTGGTCGGCGTGGCAGCCGCTGGAGACGAGCAGTCGCAGGCGGTGGTCCTCGGCCGTGTTGAGGCAGGTGACGCTTACGTCCATACGGCTGGCGCCGGCGTCGAGGCTCAGTTCGACCGCGGCCGGCACTACAACGTCGCCATGCCGGCTGCGGCGATCGTCCGCAAGTCGCTGCGGCAAGTGCAGTTGGTACTCGAGGCGGATGGCGGCGCGTACGGGACCGCGCGCCGTCTGCGTCGGTGACACTGCGGGTCGGTGGAAGGAGAGCACCTG
>DASROV010000473.1:0-5412 GCA_035646755.1 Trueperaceae bacterium
GTGCCCTCATGGCCGAAGATTCGCACGTGCTGATCCAGGCGATGCAGGCTCTGGGCGTGAGCGTGCAGGTCTCCGACGACACGGTGAGGGTGATAGGCGCCGGCGGGCCCCTCGTCGCCAGCGAGGGTGATCTCGACCTGAGGCTCTCGGGCACGAGCATCCGCTTCCTCACCGCGGTGCTCGCCCTCGGCCACGGCCGTTTCCGGCTCGATGGCAACGAGCGCATGCGCGAACGGCCCATCGAGCCGCTGCTCGCCTCGCTGCGTCAGCTTGGCGCCGACGCCACCAGCGAGGCTCGCAACGGCTGCCCGCCGGTCGTTCTCAGCGCGGCCGGCCTCAAGGGTGGGCTGGCCAGCGTCGGCGGCGAAGTGAGCTCGCAGTTCCTCTCGGCGCTGTTGCTGGCCGCGCCTTACGCGTCAGCGCCGGTAACGCTCGAGGTCGAGGGCGAGCTGCAGTCGAAGCCGTTCATCGACATGACGCTCGACCTCATGGCCGACTTCGGCGTGAGCGTCGAGCGGGAGGGCTATCGCCGCTTCACGCTCTCTCCCGGCCGCTACCGGGCTCTCGACTACCGCATCGAAGGCGACGCGATGGCGGCCGGCTACTTCTGGGCGGCCGCCGCCGTCACTGGCGGCAGCGTGCGGATCTGCAACCTCGGTTCCCGCACCAGGCAGGGGGACGCCGGCTTCGCTGCCGTACTCGCCCGCATGGGCTGCACGGTCGAATGGGGAGCCGACATGATGCGGCTCGACGGGCCGCGGCACGGCCGCCTCAGCGGTGGTGAGTTCGACCTCAACGACATGCCCGACCAGGCCCAGACGCTGGCCGTCGTCGGCCTCTTCGCTGACTCACCGGTGCACATCACCAACGTGTCGAACTTGCGCGTCAAGGAGACCGACCGCTTGAGCGCGATGGCGCGCGAGCTCAGCAGGCTCGGAGCTACGGTGCGCGAGGGCGACGACTACCTCACGGTCTGGCCGTTGACGCGGCCGCCCGCGCACACCGTGGAGCTGGAGACCTACGGCGACCACCGCATGGCCATGGCGCTAACTGTCGCCGGCGCGCGCTTGCCCAACGTCGTCATCAAGGACCCGGCCTGCGTGGCGAAGACCTACCCCGGCTTCTTCGGCGACTTCATTGACCTGCTCGAAGGCCGGCTATCATGACCGCGATGGTCAAGGGCAAGCGGCCGGTGATCACGCTCGACGGACCAGCGGCCTCTGGCAAGTCGAGCGCGGCCAAGGCCGTTGCGGCACGCCTGGGGATCGCCTACGTCTCCAGCGGCCTGCTCTACCGCGCCGTCACGCGGCTGGCTCTGGCGTCGGGCGTCGACCCTGCCGACGAACCGGCCGTCATATCACTGCTCGACGGCCACGAGGTTCGCTTGCTTCCTGACGTCGACTGTGACCGCGTGTCGATCGACGGCGTCGACGTCAGCGCCGAGCTTCACACCGACCTCGTCGACGACCGCGTGTCGGACGTCGCCAGGCTGCCGAGAGTACGGGCCTGGGTGACCGACCGACTACAGGAGCTTTCCGGGCCGTTCGTCATCGACGGCCGTGACATGGGCACGGTCGTGTTCCCTGACGCCCGCTGGAAGTTCTACCTCACCGCACCCGCCGAGGTAAGAGCCAGACGTAGGGTGGGCGAACGCGCCACCGACATCAACTCCGTGGCCAAAGGCTTGCGCTTGCGCGACGAGCGCGACGCCAGGCAGTCGGTCCCAGCCCCCGACGCTGTCCACCTCGACACCGGGCCGCTTTCGCTGCAGGACGTCGTCGACTTCGTCTACGAGCGCGTCTCCGCCGTCCGCTCGAGGGGCGAGAACGTGACAAGGGCTTGACGCCGCTGAGCGAACGTGAAACCGGCGGGCGCCGCTTCACCACGGTGGCGGGATCGTTGGGCCGGGCCATCGTCACCAGCACGCGTCACAAGCCGGCCGCCCATCCCCTGGCCAAGGAGCTCGCCGCCGCGCTCGAAGCAGCCGGCGCCGAGGTGATGCTCGATCTGACCGGCGAGGCGTCGCTTGCCGAGGCGCTCGACGGCGCCGACCTGGTCATGTCGGTCGGCGGTGACGGGACCTTGCTGTCGGCAGCGAGGCGGGTCGTAGGCTCCAGCGTGCCCGTTATCGGCGTCAACCTCGGCAAGCTCGGCTTTCTCGCCGAGTTCGGCGCCGACGAGGCGCTGGCGTACGCCGCCGGTAACGTGCGGCCGGACTGGCCCGTGATGGAGCGCTCGATGCTCCGCGTGCGCCACGGCGGCGACCCCTCGGTGCGGTACGCGCTCAACGACGCGATGCTGTCGCAGGGCGTGATGTCCCGCCTGATAAGCGTGCGCATGCGAGTCGATGGTGAGTACGCCACCGAGTACCGCGCCGACGGCCTCGTCGTCTCGACGCCGGTGGGGTCGACGGCGTACTCGCTGTCGCTTGGCGGCCCCATAATCAGCCAACGACTCAGCGCCCTCGTGGTCACGCCGATAGCCCCGCACAGCCTCACCAACCGGCCGATCGTCCTGCCGGGGGCAAGCATCATCTCCCTGGAGATCGTGAGCAGTTCCGATGAGATTGCGCTCGTCATCGACGGCCAGGAGCGCATCGACCTGCGTGTCGGTGACACCATCGAACTGACCACCGCGCCCCGCGGCCTGTCGCTGGTGTCGACGGGTCGGCGCAGCGCGTTCGAGGTCTTGCGGCACAAGCTCAGGTGGGGCGAGGGCCCGCTGCCGCCGAGCGGGGGCGAGCACGGACGCGCGTCCGGCGACCGGGTCGGAGCCCCTGTTCGGCAGAGCGAGCCTGATGAGAGCGGGCACCACGACGCGTGACTCGCCCAGACGGGCCGAGGCGTCCCCGCGCCGCGCAGCGTCCCGACGGCCCCGGTCGCGCGCGGGTCCGTCTGCTCATCATCTCCAACGGTCACGGTGAGGACGCCATAGCAGCGAAGCTGGCGTCGGGGTTATCGCGGGCGCTGCCCTGGCTTGAACTCGAGGCGTTCCCGCTGGTGGGGGTCGGCGACGCCTACCAAGCCGCCGGCGTGCGTGTGGTTGGGCCGCGGCGGTCGCTGCCATCAGCGGGCCTCACGCTCCATCACCCACGCCTGCTGCGAGACGACCTCAAGGCTGGGCTGCTGCCGCTCACGTTGGCGCAGCTCGGTTTCCTGTGGCGTGCCAGGCAGACGGCCGTGCTCGTCGTTGGCGACGCGTACGCGCAGCTCATGGCCCACCTGGTGCCGGCCCCGCGCCGCGTGTTGCAGCCGCTGGTTTCGGTCCACCAGGCGTTCGACCTCGCCGGCAGGCCGCTCGCGGCCACCGCTTTGCACCGCACCTTCATGGAGCGCATCCGCGCGCCCGAGCGCTGGTTGATGGCGCGGGCCGACAAGGTCTACACCCGCGACGCCGAGACCGCCCGCTACCTCATCGAGCGCGGGCTCACCAACGCCGTGTCGCTCGGTAACCCGATGGTCGACGACCTCGAGTCCGAGCCTCTAGTCGGCGCCCAGGCAAGACGCCTGGTCATCGCGCTGCTGCCGGGCAGCCGCGGCTACGCCGAGCGCAGCCTGACCTTGATGGCCGGCGCCATGCGCGCCCTGGCGGCCAGGCTGGGCGGCGACCCGCAAGGAGCGCTCGGGTCCGCAGGCGCCCAAGAAAACGCCCAGGCCAACGCCCAGGCAAGCGCCCAAGAAAACGCCCAAGCCAACGCCCAAGCTAGCGCCCAAACCAACGCTCAATCAGACGCTCACGCGAACGCGCACCCGATCGGCCGGCGTACACGTGAGCTTCTCGGGCTGGTGGCCTGGGCGCGCCCAGGCATCCCGCCGCCGCCAGCGGGCTGGAGGGTGGGGGAGACGCCGAGCATCGCAGGGGTGCGGGGCACGTGGCAGCTACCGGCCGAGCCCGCGGCCGCCCGGCAGGCGGCCAGCGAGCTGTGGTTCGTCAGTGGCCGCTTCGCCGCGGTGCTGGCCAGCGCCAGCGTCGTTATCGGCACCGCGGGCACCGCCAACGAGCAGGCGGCGGCGCGGGGCCTGCCGGTGGTGAGCTTCGCGGTGCCGCCCGACTACGGCCAGGCGTTCCTGGCCAACCAGGAGCGCCTGCTCGGTGGCGCCGCGCGCGTGGTCGCCAGCGACCCCGAGGCGGTGGCAAGTGCCGTGCTGGCCGCCGCCAGCAGCGGCTCGCCCCACCGGAGAACGGCCGCTGTAATCGGGCCAGAGCGCATGGGGCCGCCCGGCGCCACGGCGGCGTTGGTGGCCGACCTAGCCCGCTGGTTGGGCGAGCGGCGCCACGCTACCGGCTAGGGTCTCGTCATCGTGCTGGTCGGCTCCGGGATCGCCTTCGTCATGTGCTTCAGCCAGCAACTCGCCCAGTCGTGACAGGCACCGCTCGTGCTTCTTGTGGTAGGCGCTGTAACGATAACTGGGGTCGAAAAGCTCGCTTAGCGACACGTCACCGGTCGCGCGCAGCGCCACCGCGCCGTCGTAGAGCTTGTCGATGAAGTGCACGAAGCGCAGGGCCTCGTTCTGGCTGAGGATGGTCCTGGCGCCGTGGAGGTAGACGGTGCCCAGCTGCGCGACGAGGCCGCCGTAGCGAGAAGGGTGAACGCTTGCCAGCAGCGCGAGCAGCTCGTCGAAGCTCACCTTCAAGCGCGGCGCCGGTCCGCTCCCTAGCCGCTGCAGCCGGCTCATCTCGTCGGGGTCCAGCCAGGCGCCGAGCGACACGCGCTGGCGATAGTCGGGGCCGCCGATGGTGACGACCTCGAAGCGCTCGGCCACCGACTGGATCTCGCGCCTGAAGTCGTCGGCGTTGAAGCGGCCTTGGCCCTGCGCCTCCGGCGGTGTGTTGGAGGTCGTCACCACGGTGCCGCCGGCTTCGAACAGCGCGGCGAGGAACGCCTTCACGATCAGGGTGTTGCCCGGGTCGTCGAGTTCGAACTCATCGATGCAGATCAGCTCGGCGCTCGCCAAGCGCTTCTCGGCCTCGCTCCGGCCCATGGTGCCGATGAGGTAGACGAGCTCCTGGAAGGTGAGGTAGCGCTTCGACGGCGTGTCGGCCTCGCTGAAGGCCGACGCCAGCAGGTGCGTCTTGCCGACTCCGAAGCCGCCGTCGAGGTAGATGCCCGCGCCCTGCCGCCGCCTGCTTGGCTCACCGCGCGCCAAGCGCGTCAAGCGGCTCCAGGCGCGCTTGGCAACCTGGCCGCCGGTAGCTCCGCCGCCGTCGGCCCCAACGCGCCCACCGGCGTGGCGAGCGTCGATGAACTCCTGGAGTCTCGTCCTCGCCTCGGACTGGCTCGGGTGTTGGGGCTGATAGTTCGCGAAGCTTACCGTGGCGAAGCGCGGCGGCGGCACCAACCTGGCCGGATCGGGTGGCGGGGGCGGGGTGAGGTCTGAAGGTCCGATCAACTGCGGCACGGCGGGCAGGTTA
>DASROV010000474.1:0-2674 GCA_035646755.1 Trueperaceae bacterium
CGCGGCGGGTGTCCCTCGCACGCGAGGGCGCCTACTGGCGTGTCACCGGCGAGGAGACCGTGTGGCAGTGCGCGCGCGGCCCGGAGCGGAACCTCGTCGAGCCGCGGCGCTGCCCCTGAGACCGGCTCGAGAGCCAGCGACCTAGGGCAGCGAGCACAACGCGGCCGAACCGTGGCGGGCCGCTCAGACGCGGTGCTCGATGATCACCGCCGTCAAGCCGCCGGTGCAGCGCACGTTCACGACGTCAGATACCGCGACGTTCGACATCCCAAGGCCCGTGCCGAAGTCGAGCCTGGTGTCGGTAAGTTTGAAGCGCAGGCCCTCACTACTCAGCACGGCGCCGTCGCGCAGGGCGAGCAGGCTCACCGTCGTGCCTGGCGTGAGCGTGAGCGTGACCGGTTGACGCGGCGTGCACAGCCACGCTTCGTGGGCGCCGCCGTGCAGCGAGAGATCGAACCCGGCCTCGACCCAGCGCGCCCCGATCAGCAGCGCCGCGAGCGAGTGGTCGAAGCGGCCGCCGAAGGCGCCGAGCACCCGGAACGCCGCCGCCCCGAGCTCACGAGCGGCGCTCAGCGCCAGCTCGAGGTCGAGCTCGTCCTTGTCGACGCGGTGGCGCTGCACGGGCGTCTCGCGGTAGCGCTCGAGCAGGGCGGGGTCGACGCTGTCGAGGTCGCCCACGATCAGGCGCGGTGTAAGGCCCAGCGCCGCGGCGTGCGCCAGGCCGCCGTCGGCGGCCACAACCAAGTCGATGTCTTCGATAAGGCGCGGCAGTAGCTCGCTCGCGGGAAGGTCGCCCGCAGCCAGCACCGCTGCTCGGGGTCGCGGACCGGTCGGCGCGAGACCGGCAAAGCCTTGCTCGGGACGCTCCGCCGCGGTCATACAACGCCCTCAGCGATGACGCGCCAGGCAGTAGGCGGCGCGAACAGGCGGTAAGCGGCGCCCTTGGTCGGTAGCGCCGCGCTGTGCGAGCCGCTGGCAGGCGCTCGCCGCAACAGCTCTCGCGTGTGGCCGCGCCATTCGATGGCGGTGCCAAGGGTCGGTGCGTCGAGCGTGAGATGCCAGGTGAGGCCCTCGCGCTCCGCTCGCGTGAGCGTGACGTCGATGGCGCCCGCAGCGCCTGCGGTGGTCGATTCGCGACCCGGCGGCTCGCCCGTCGCCGGGGCCAGGTCGACGAGGTCGGCGCGAAGTAGCAACGCCTCGCCCGGCCGCAGCTTGGGCGGAGCGGCTACCCTCGTGGCGAGCGCGGTCGTCACCCTTCTGGCGGCCTCGCCGGTCCAGACGTTGTCGTGCCCAAGGAAGCGGGCGGTCCAGGCGTCGGCTGGCTGCTCGAGAAGCCGCTCACGGTCGCCGAGCTGGACGATGCGCCCCTCGCGCATCACGGCGACCTTGTCGGCCACGGCGAACGCCTCGGCCTGATCGTGGGTGACGTAGACAGCCTCGATGCTCAACTCGTCGAGCAGTCGCACGATCTCCTGCTTGAGCTCGTTGCGCAAAGCCTCGTCGAGGTTCGAAAGCGGCTCGTCGAGCAGGAGGACGCGCGGCCGCGGGGCCACCGCCCGGGCCAGCGCCACGCGCTGCTGCTGCCCACCGGAGAGCTGATGGACCTTTCGCCCCTGAAAGCCGCTCAAGCCCACCAACCGCAGCAACTCGGCGACGCGCGCCTCGCGTTTGACGCGTGACAATCCCTGCTCGACGAGGCCGAAGGCGATGTTGCCGGCGACGTCGAGATGGGGGAAGAGCGCGAAGTCTTGGAACACGACGCCGAAGCGGCGTTGCTGGGGCGGCTCGGACGTGACGTCGCGGTCGCCGAGCGACACGCGCCCGCGATCGGGCGGTTCGAGGCCGGCGATGAGACGAAGCAACGTGCTCTTGCCGCATCCGCTCGGGCCGAGCAGCGCTAGCGTCTCGCCGTCGCCGACGGCGAGGCTCACGCCCGCGACGGCCTCGGTCGAGCCGTAACGCTTGTGAAGGTTTGAGAGCGAGAGGCTCATCGGTCGGCGGCGATCATAACGGGGCGCCCCTCGGCCCGAGCCTCAGAACTCGCTCTTGGCGCGCCGCTGTAGGCCGACCATGACGATTGCGGTGACGAGCATCAGCACGCTGGCGAGGGCCAAAGCCGAGCCGTAGTTGATGGCGCCGGGCCGTCCCAAGCGGTCGAAGATGGCCACTGGCAGCGTGGCGTACTCGGGACGAGCGAGCAGCAGCGTCGCTCCGAACTCGCCCATCGAGATCGCGAACGCGAACGCCGCGGCGACCAGCAGTGACGGCGCGAGCTGCGGCAGCTCCACGCGCTGGAGGGTACGCCACGGCCCCGCGCCCAAAGTAGCGGCGGCACCCGCCTGGCTCGCCGGCAGCGCCCGCAGGGCCGGCAGGAGGGTGCGGGTGACGAACGGGAACGCGACAAGCGCGTGAGCGAGCGGCACGCCCCAGACCGAGGTTACCAGCAGCGGGTAGGTGAGCAGGAAGCCGAACGCCAGGGTGATGGGGCTGGTCGCCAGCGGCAGCAGGCTTAGCTGATCGAGGGCGCGCCAACCGCCGCGCACCACGGCGTAGGCGAAAGCCAGTCCGACGACGAGGGCGAGCGACGCGCTCGCCAGCGCGAAGCCGAGCGAGTTGCGAAGCGCCTGCCCAAGCGTGGCGAAGCCGATCGAGCGGGGCGCGTCGAGCAGGCCGG
>DASROV010000475.1:0-4065 GCA_035646755.1 Trueperaceae bacterium
AGACAGGATCCTCAACCTGCTCCTCGACCTGCAGCGGCGCCTCGACCTCTCCTACCTGTTCGTCGCCCACGACCTCAGCATCGTCAAGCACATAAGCCACCGGGTCGCGGTGATGTACGTCGGCAAGATCGTCGAGCTGGCCCCGACAGAAGAACTGTTCCACCGACCCAAGCACCCGTACACCTCGGCGCTGATGAAGGCGGTGCCGGTCGCCGATCCCGACCAACGAACCGCACTCAAGGGCCTGCCTGGCGAGGTCGCGAACCCCGCCAACCCTCCGCAGGGCTGCTACTTCCACCCCCGTTGTCCGTTCGCCGTCGAGGTCTGCCGCCAGGAGATTCCGCCCCTGCGCGAACTGGCGCCAGGGCATCACGTCGCCTGTCACCGCGCCGAGGAGCTCGACCTCGACGGCATCGACGAGCTGGAGAAGGTCGCGTGAGCGCGGTCGGTGCCGCGGCCGACGTTGCGGCTGACACGCTGGCAGCCGGGACTTCGCGGCCCGACGGCGACCTCACGGCCTGGAGCGGCGGCCGCGTCGTGCTGCCGCTCGCTGTAGTCGACGGGCACGCCGTCCTAACCGAGGGGGATCGCATCGTCGCCGTCGTGCGGCAAGGCGACGTGCCATCAACCGCACGTACCGAAGAGCTGCGAGGCGCCTACCTCGCGCCCGGCCTGATCGACATCCACACTCACGGCGCGCTCGGCCGCTCGTTCCTCGACGGTGACGACGAAGCGTTCAAGACGATCCTCGAAGAGCAGGCGCGGCGCGGTGTTACCGGTCTGTTGGCGACCACTTCTACGGCGCCGCTGCCCGCCATCCTGGCGGCTCTCGAGACCACCAGGTCGTGGCAGGAGCCGGGACGGCCCGGTACGCGCGTACTCGGCGCTCACGTCGAGGGACCGTACTTCGCCGCGGCGCAAGCGGGCGCCCAGGACCCGGCCCACTTGCGCACGCCCGACGACGGCTCGGTCGACCGGCTGCTCGAGCACGCCGACGTGATCCGGATCGTCAGCTTCGCCCCCGAGCTGCCGGGCGCGGTCGAGCTAACTAGGCGCCTTGTCGACCTCGGCATCGTCGCCGCCGGCGGACACTCGGAAGCTTCGGACGACGAACTGCACCGTCTTGAGGCGTACGGCCTGTCGCACATGATCCACCTGTGGAGCGGTCAGTCGACGACGTTCCGGCGCGGCGCCTACCGGGTACCTGGCATCCTGGAGGCGTCCTTGGCGTCGGCAACGTTGACCGGCGAGATCATCTCCGACGGCAAGCACCTTCCCCCGACGCTGCTGCGGCTCGCGTACCGGGCGTTCGGGCCCGAGCGACTGTGTGTCGTCTCGGACGCGACGAGCGGTGCAGGGCTAGCCGACGGCTCGCCGTTCTCGATGGGCGAGATGAGCTACGTGGTCAAGGACGGCGTCGGCATGATGCCAGATGGAAGTGCCTTCGCCGGCAGCAGCACGCTGCTAGACGGCATGCTCAAGGTACTCACTAAGCAGGTTGGCTTGCCGCTACACGAGGTAGTGCGCATGGCTAGCCTTACGCCAGCCACCGTCATCGGCCTGGGGGATCGTAAGGGCAGCCTGGCGCCGGGCAAGGACGCCGACCTCGCCGTGTTCTCGCCCGAGCTGGAACCGCTGAAGACAGTCATCGCCGGACGCAGCGTGTGGTCGCGTGCCGGCGACGTCGCCACGCCAAAGAAGGAGAGAGATAGAAGTTGAGTGAGCCGCTGAAGACACTACAAGTCGACAAGTTGCCCGTCGAGGTCTACCGCGACGATGCCTCGGCCGGCGCCGCCGCGGCGGCGGACATGGCCACGTTCCTCAAGGCGGCGATCACGCAGCGCGGCGGCGCCAACGTCATCCTCGCCACGGGCAACTCGCAGCTAGCCTTCCTGCGCGCCTTGCGGGAGACCGCGGGCATCGACTGGAGCCTGGTGAAGGTCTTTCACATGGACGAGTACATCGGCATCGACCCCGGCCACCGCGCCAGCTTCCCGCGCTTCCTCCAGCAGCACTTCTTCGACCACGTGAAGGCCGCGACCTTCTACCCGCTGTCGGGAGACGAGACCAGGGTGGCGGTCATCTGCGCGGAGTACGAGCAGCTCCTGCGTGACAACCCGGCCGACGCCGTCGCGCTCGGCTGGGGCGAGAACGGCCACTTGGCGTTCAACGACCCGCCCTACGCCGAGTTCGACGACCCGGTGTGGGTGAAGGCCATCAAACTCGACGAGGTGAGCCGCAAGCAGCAGCACGGCGAGGGTCACTTCGACAGCCTCGACGAGGTGCCGACCCACGCCATCACACTCACGATCCCGGCGCTGCTCGCCGCCGGCCGCGTGCTGTGCATAGTGCCCGAGGCGCGCAAGGCCGACGCGGTGCACGCCTGCCTCACCCAACCGGTGTCCGAGCAGCGACCCGGCTCCGTGCTGCGCACCGTCGACCACGCCACGCTCTACCTCGACACCGACTCGGCAGCGCGGATCGTCTAGCGTTGCCAGAGAGTCCGTCCACGCCGCCAGGCTCGCATAGGCCGCCCAACGTGCTGGTGATCATGGCCGATCAGATGAAGGCCACGGCCTCGCACCTCTACGGCAGCGCCTTCTGCCACACGCCGGCGCTAGAGCGTCTGGCCGAGAGCGGCACACGGTTCGACGCCGCCATCACCCCGCAGCCGCTGTGCGTGCCGGCGCGGGTCGCGCTGTGGACGGCGCGCTGGCCGCATACCACCGGAGCGCGTCTCAACGAGACGCCGATGCCGGCCGGCGAGGAGCACGCGTTCCGCCTGTGGAAGCGGGCCGGCTACACCACCGCGCTCATCGGCAAGGACCACTGCTTCGCCGATCCTGACGACCGAGCGCTTTTCGACGTGCGTTGCCCCATCGGCCACGTTGGGCTGGTGCCCGGCGATGAGCCGACGGGCATGGACTGGGTCGTGTCCCGGGAGGCCATCGAGGCCGCGCACGCGGTGCGACGCGCTATGCCGCGGCAGGGGCCGGCGTTGTCGTACGCCGTGAGCGACGTCGATCCAGAGGCCACGTCGACCGGCCTCATCGCCGCGCAGACCTGCGCCTGGCTTGTGAGCGTGGCCGGGGAGCGCGATGAGCTTCCTCTCGCCGCCCGGCAGCCGTTCGCCGCCCGGCAGCCGTTCGCCGCCTGGCAGCCTTTCGCCGCCTGGGTCTCGTTTCCCGATCCGCACACGCCTTACGAGGTCCCGCGGGCCTGGGCCGAGACGGTGCCGAGTGAGTCGGTGGTGCTGCCGCCTCCCCAGGCGGCCGACGATCCGACGCTTCCCGAGCGCACGCGCGTGTTGCGGCGCCTGCTCGACGTAAGCGGCGAGGACGAAGCCCGACAACGTGAGGCGATCGCCGTCTACCACGCGCAGGTGCGCTTCGTCGACGACGCCGTCGGCCGCATACTCGACTGCCTCGACCGCCTGGGCCTTCGGGAGGACACCATCGTGGTGTTCTGCGCCGACCACGGCGACTTCGCCGGCGAGCACGGCATGACCCGCAAGGGCGGCGCGTTCTACGACTGCCTGGTGCGGGTGCCGCTCATCGTTTCCTGGCCAGGGCAGGTGCCGGCAGGGGTCGTCGAGGGCGCTCCCGTCAACCTCCTCGACATCGTGCCGACACTGCTCACGTTGCAGGGTCTGCCGGTGCCAGCGAGCATGCAAGGCGGGCCGCTGCCTACAGTGACCGCCGCCGCAGCCAAGGAGGCGACGTTCGCGGAGTACGGCGCGGGCGGGGCGTTCTGCACCCTCGCCGACCTCGAGGCGTTGCCGGTGCCGGCGCACGGCCTGGAGGCAGCGCGCGCGACGCTACGCTGGCGCGAGGCCGAGGGCCGCAGGAAGATGGTTCGTACCCGGCGCTGGAAGTTCATCACCGACCCGCAGGGCGACCTCGACGAGCTATACGACCTCGAGCACGACCCGCACGAGTTGACCAACCTCGCGCCGCTGGGCGAGCATGCCGCTGTGAAGGCCGAGCTCAGGCGGCGGCTGCTCGAGTGGAGCGTGACCACCGAGGACCACAGGCCCATGCCACTGCCCGACCCCAGTGCTACATC
>DASROV010000476.1:0-3021 GCA_035646755.1 Trueperaceae bacterium
GCGTATGGCCTGTACGGTGATCTCGAGCGACTTTCCGCGCCTGTCACTACGCCAGCGGCCCGCCGAGCGGTCCCCTTCCAGAACGACGTGCATGAGGCGGCTGAAGCCGATCGGCAGTATCGCGCCGAACTCACCGTCAGGGTCGACGAGACCGCGGCTCTCGCGGTAGCCGACGAAGAGTTCGTCGAACACCTGGAGCAGCTGAAACTGGGGCGCGTCGCCAGGGCTCTCGTCAGGCACCCGGTCGTGAGCGAGCCATAAGTACTCGGTGCCGTCAACGACTTCGCGGGCTACCTCGTCGCCGAGCTCTTCGACGGCCACGCGCAGTCGTTTCAGAGTGAGACTCGACCACCACCTCAGGTCCTTGAACGTCGCGGGCCCGTGCCCCGCCAGGTAGCGACGTACCAGCTCGACCGTGGCCTCGCCCTGCGAGAGCGGCGCCGCCCGTGACAGGCGCTCCTCGACGAGAGCGTAGGTGTGCTGCGTGCCCTCGACCGGGCCGGAGCAGAGCAGCGCCCTTAACTCTGCGTCTATCAGGACCGCCGCAAGTCGCTGTCCCTTGACGTCGAGCCCTGCGGCGGTGAGTTCGCCCCGCAGAGCGTTACGGGTCTTCGCCCTGCCGCCTTCGAGCGCGCGCTCCAGCACCGCGCGTGACGACGCCAGGAACGTCTCGTCTACGCCGTGGTTGCGGTACCAACCGGCCGACGCACGCCGGACTATCTCACCGGTCAACGCCTGGAGCCACCTTAGGTCTTCACCCCGCACGTAGTGCCAGGTCGGTCGCAGCACGTGTGTGCGCACGATGGCGCCAGACGCCAGCGCGTCATAGACAGCCGCCTGGCTCGCGCTAGCGAGGCGCTGAGCAAGCGACCAGCGTGAGAACGCGTGTTCTTGGGCTTGTACCGCCAGGAGCCCGTCGACCACGTCGACGACAGTGGAGAACCGCTCGCGCGTAAGCCCCAGGCGCTTACAGCGAGATCGCGCCAGGGTCCGGTAGCGGGCGCCCGGTTCCGGTTGTCCGTGAGCGTCTAGCACCATGTGTTGACGGTCTTGCTTCCAGGCGGCGGCTTCAGGATCGACATGCGTCGACGGTAGCGCGGGACGCCGCCACGCCCACTTGATGTTGACGTAACGTCAACCTCTATGCTCTCTTGCGAACCGCTGACGGCGGTTCCACGGAAGGACTGAGAAAGGCTCGTGAGTTGGTCGATAAGCGAAGTCGCGCGCATGACAGGGCTCACCTCGCGTGCCTTGAGGCACTACGACGCCATCGGTCTGTTGAGACCGGCCTGGACCGCCGATGGCGGCCGACGCCACTACGAGGATGGCGAGCTCTTGCGCTTGCAGGAGATCCTGTTGCTACGCGACCTCGGACTGCGACTCAACACCATCGAAGCGGCGCTGGCCACGCGTGACGAGGGTGAGAGGGTCGACGTCCTGCGCCGGCACCGGCGACAGCTTGAAGCCGAGCGTGACCGCTACGAGCGCTTGCTCGCCACCGTAGACCGGACCATAGCCAGTCTGGAGGAAGGAACGAAGCTGGCACCAGAAGAGATCTTCGACGGGCTCATCGAGAACCCGTATGAAGAAGAGGCCCGCGAAAAGTGGGGTAACGAGGCGGTCGACGCCTCCTATGCGCGCTTGCGCAAGCTCAGCAAGGAGGACCGCGAACTGCTCACCAGCGGCCGCGGCTGGCAGGAGATCCACGCAGCGGTGGCCGCACTGGCCGAACAGGGCGTAGTCGGCGACGATCCGCGTCTACACGAGTTGGTTGAGCGGCACTACCGCCTGGTCAGCCTGGCGTGGACGCCGAACCGCGAGGCCTACATCGGCCTCGGTGAGATGTACCTTAGCGACCCCCGCTTCGCCAAGAACATCGGCAACGAAGCGACCGTCAACCTGTTGGCGGACGCCATGCGCGTCTACGCAGAAGCGAACCTTTCAGCTTGACGGCGGTTCTCGAATTGATGCCACGCGTGAGCTGCAAGCTTACCGACGATGGCCACGGCGGCGAGCCTCGCGCTCGCCGCCTTTCACGCACCGTCCCGCTAAGTTGAGGGCGTGCCGGAAGCCCTAACCGAGCTCCGTGAGGGGCTATGGCAGCTCAGCCTGGCGGGCGGCTACGTCAACTGCTACCTGGTGCTCGAAGATGACGGCATCACGCTGGTGGACACCGGCCTGCCGACCAGTGCGAGCGCCGTGATTGACACCAGCCGACACCTGGGGGCGCCCCTCGCCAGGGTCGTGCTCACCCACACGCACCGCGACCACGCCAGTGGACTCGACGCACTGCTGCGACGTGCGCCGGCGGCCGAGCTCTGGCTGAGCGCACGCGCGGCGGAGGAACTGAGGGGTCTATTCCCTCGCCGCCCCGGTGACCCACGGGCCCGCGTCCGCCGCGCCCTCTTCACCCGCGCCCGCGCGCGCCCGACTGGCACCCTGCACGACGGCGACAGCGTGGGGCGCCTCACCGTGCTCTTCGCACCCGGCCACTCGCCCGAGCATGTCGCCTACTTCCTGGCGGCGGAGCGCGCGCTTATCGCTGGTGACGCGTTCACGACCAAGGGCGGCTCGGTTGCGCTGGTCGGTCAACCTCGAGCGGCCGCCAACCCTCTCGCCGGGGCGATCACCAACCTCGGTAGCCGTCTCGTCACCTGGCACCTCCCGACAGCGCGAACCAGCGCTGTCCGCCTCCGCGGCTTGAACCCCGAGCTGCTCCTCGTCGGGCACGGACCGGCGCTCGAGCGTCCGCTTGGTCAGCTCGACGAAGCCATTTCGGCAGTTGTCGAGGGGACGGCTACACTCGGCAGTGACGAGGAGGAGTAGATGAAGTCAAGAAGTATCGGCACCTTGCAGGCCTCCGTGGTGGGCCTTGGCTGCAACAACTTCGGTGGGCGCCTCGACGAGGCCGCCACCAAGAACGTGGTCGACGCCGCCCTCGAGGTCGGCGTCACCTTCTTCGACACGTCCGACAGCTACGGCGGCACCGACAGCGAGACCTTCCTCGGCCGCGTATTGGCC
>DASROV010000477.1:0-2380 GCA_035646755.1 Trueperaceae bacterium
GTGGTTCCCACGAGAACGGGCTGACCAAGTTCGTGGCGCTTCGCAATATCGGCAACGACCTGTTCGAACTTCGACTGCTCGTTCTTGTAGATCAAGTCAGACTGGTCAATGCGCTGCATCGGCTTGTTGGTCGGGATCGCGACCACACCAAGCTTGTAGGTTGACATGAACTCGGCGGCCTCGGTCTCGGCGGTGCCCGTCATGCCGGACAGCTTCGAGTACAGGCGGAAGTAGTTCTGCAGGGTGACCGTC
The DNA here is from genome assembly GCA_035646755.1 of Trueperaceae bacterium. Lineage (GTDB taxonomy): Bacteria > Deinococcota > Deinococci > Deinococcales > Trueperaceae > DASRWD01. Next base: position 253 of record DASROV010000477.1, read on the forward strand.
GCGAGCGTCTGGTTCTCGGCCTTGACCGCGACGCCTTCCTTGGCCTCGATGGCCTGGTGGATGCCCTCGTTGTAGCGACGGCCCATCAGGATGCGCCCGGTGTGCTCGTCGACGATGAGCACTTCGCCGTTCATGACGACGTAGTCCTTGTCCTTCTTGAAGAGCGCGTTCGCCTTGATCGAGTTGTTCAGGAACGAGATGAGCGGGGTGTTCGCCGACTCGTACAGGTTGTCGATACCGAGGTAATCCTCGACCTTTTCGATGCCGGGTTCGAGCACGCCGACGGTGCGCTTCTTCTCGTCGACCTCGAAGTCGACGTTCGGGACCAGCCGCTTGGCCAGGCCCGCGAACTCGTTGAACCACCGGTTGGCCTCGCCGGAGGCCGGCCCGGAGATGATCAGCGGGGTGCGAGCCTCGTCGATCAGGATCGAGTCGACCTCGTCGACGATCGCGTAGTAGTGGCCGCGCTGGACCATGTCGGAGGCCTGCCAGGCCATGTTGTCGCGCAGGTAGTCGAAGCCGAACTCATTGTTTGTGCCGTAGGTGATGTCCGCCTGGTACTGGTCACGGCGCTGCTCGGGCGTCTGCCCGGACAGGATGCAGCCGGTGGTCATCCCGAGGGCCCGGAACACGCGGCCCATGAGCTCGCTCTGGTAGCTGGCGAGGTAGTCGTTGACCGTGATCACGTGCACGCCGCGGCTGGTGATCGCGTTGAGGTACGCGGCCGTCGTCGCGACGAGGGTCTTGCCCTCACCGGTCTTCATCTCGGCGATGTTGCCCAGGTGAAGGGCGGCCCCGCCCATCAGCTGCACGTCGAAGTGCCGCATCCCGAGGGTACGGGTGGACGCCTCACGCACGGCGGCAAAGGCCTCGGGCAGCAGGTCGTCCAGCGATTCGCCGTTCGAGTACCGTTCGCGCAGCTGCACGGTCTCGTTCTTCAGCTCCTCATCGGTGAGGTGGCGGAAGTCCTCTTCCAGCGCATTGATCGCCTTGGCATAGTTCTCGAGGCGACGCAGAACGCGCCCCTCGCCTACACGAAGAACCTTTTCAAGAATTGAGGCCACGAATGCACTCCACTAGTCGTCACGGCGCGCGGACGCGCCTGTCGTCCGGTCGGACGCACGTAGCGCCGACCCAGCCGGCAACTATAGCAATGCTAGTTGGTCGCGGGCTGGGTCGGTGGGCGGCTGGCCTACGCCTCGCGCAGTTCTTCGGCCTTGTCGTCGAGTTCGATCACGCCGTAGTCCCAGCCCTTGCGGCGGTAGACGACGCTCGGACGCCCGGATTCGGCGTCCTGGAAGAGGTAGAAGTCGTGCCCGACGAGTTCCATGAAGTAGAGGGCGTCGTCGACTGTCATCGGGGCCGCGGCGAAGACCTTGCGCCGGATGACCACCGGGCAGTACTCCTCCTCGGCCTGTTCTGCCGGGTGTTCTTCGGTGACGATGGGAACCGCTCCCGTGCGCACACGCTCAAGCGCCTCGACATCCGCCGGGGTGATGTCGACCACGCTGAAGCCCCCGGCTGTGGCTTCCTGCAACGAGGTGGGGCGGTGGGCACCCCCGCGGTGGACCTTCTTGCGGTCCTTCGCGCGACGCACGCGCTCAAGGAGCCGGCCGAGGGCGACATCGAACGCGGCGTACTTGTCGGAGCCATCGGCCTCGGCCCGGACGAGGGGGCCCTTACCGATCAGGGTCAATTCGACCCGGTCCTTTCCGGCGGCGCCGGTGCGTTCGTTCTTTTCACGGTGCCGACTGACCCTGATTTCGAGGGCGAGTGCCTTGTCGGCGAGGGCCGCGATCTTCTCGGACTTGTCGAGGGCGTATTGCCGGAACCGATCTGTGATGCCCAGGTTACGTCCAACGATATTAGTTTCCATGACGACCTCCAGATCCGGCGGACCGCCCTGATTCTGGGCGATCGTCGCGCGCCGTTAGGACCACCGTAGCCGTGCGGCAGGGATAAGTCACTCGTTTCACCTGCCAGTTCGCGACGAGTGCTAAGCGGCCGGGCGCAGCCGCCGTGTTTCCGCCAAAGTCGCCAGTCCGAGCACCTCGCCGCCGGCCTCCAGCACGGCGCGTCTGGCCTCCAGGATCGTGGCTCCGGTGGTCAGGATGTCGTCGACGACGAC
>DASROV010000478.1:0-2510 GCA_035646755.1 Trueperaceae bacterium
GACTAAGGTCGAACGACCTGAAACGGAGCCGGGAGTTCTACATCGACCTGCTTGGCTTCAAGGTCTTGTTGGAGTCACCCGAGATCTTCCTCTTCGCAGCCGGCCATACCGCGGTGGCGGTTCTACCTCCAACGAGGGACACCGCTCAAAGCGACTCGTTCAGCCCGTTCAGGGTTGGGCTCGATCACATCGCACTTGCTTGCGAGGACGAGGCCGAACTCGAGCGGGTCGCCGCTGAGTTGAGCAGGGCCGGCGTGGAGAACACCGGTGTCAAGTTGGATGAAACCCTAGGGAAGCGCTACGTCGCGTTCAAAGATCCAGACCGGATCTCGTGGGAGTTCTACATGGTATGAGCGGCTACCTGGCCGCTAATCCGTGATCTGCGCGACCGGATCCTCTACCGACTGCGCCGCGTCGGGATCTTCAGCCGGCTGCGCCGCGACGGACACCTCAGGCCGGCTGCGCCGCGTCGGTGCCGACCACTGTGTTCCAGCGGCGAACCTCCCAGCGTTCGACCAGCCCGTTGTGGACGTACGGATCGTCCGTGGCGAACCTCTCGGCCGCCTCGGGCGACTCGCCTTTGAAGAACAGGATGGCCATGTCAGCCGGGCCAGCCAGGGCGCCGGCGATCACGAGATCGCCTCTTCGGGTGGCGTCCTTGGCCTTAGCAAGGTGCGCCTCGCGGAACTGCGACCGGCGCTCGAGATAGTCGCCTTTCAAGTGGTAGATGAGTAGGTAGTGTTGCACGTTCGCCTCCTCGTACGGCGGTTGCGGCCATTGTACCGCCGCTACTTCGGTTTCGCGCGCGACGCTATTAAGTCAAGTTCGCTACGCTTACGCCATGACACGATATCGAGCGGTTGGCAGGTCGGTTCATTGGCCACGAAAAGCAGTGAGCAGGGCGGCAGCGCTCGTCCTCATGGCCCTCGTCCTGTCGGCCTGTATGCCCGGCGTCAACCCGAACGTGGGCACCGCGCTGCATGACCCGACCCCGGCCGGCTTCTTCCTCGGCTTGTGGCACGGGATCATCGCGCCGTTCACCTTCGTGCTGTCGTTGTTCACCAGCAACATCAATCTCTACGAGGTGCACAACAACGGCAACTGGTACGACGTCGGGTTCGTATTGGGGGCCGGCATCCTCTTCGGTGGCGGCGGGTTGGGCGCGCGGCGCAGACGTAGGTAGGCGATGGGTCGCTACGTAGTTAGCTTGGGCATTCGTGGGCGCAAGTGCGCTCATGGTTAGGAGAACTTCGATGATCGACAGTATCTTGATACCGAGCGGTGTGCATCTCGGCATCGGCATGGCCGTCATGCTAACGACCTTGGCTTCGCTGGTCGTGGCAGCAGTGTTCGGCGCTCGCAAGCTCACGCTCCCTCGCTGGGCGCTCGGCCTCTTCATCCTCACGCAGGTGGTGGTCGCCGCGCAGCTACTTGTCGGCATCAAGCTCCTCGACCAGGGGCTCGGGCCGCTACAGCTATACGTGCACTACCTCGGTGGCACCGGCGTGCTCTTCTTCTACCTGCTCTTCTACTGGCTGCCGACGCCGACCAGAACCGGTCGTTGGACGCCAACGGTGATCACCGGCCTTGCTTTCGCGTTCGCGATGATGACGTTCACCATCGGCGAGATGTACGTCGCGGGTGGCGCCTGAAGAAGCCGTCTCCCGGGCAGGCCGCGTCGACAGCGTGCCAGCTGGCCTGCAATCGAAACCGCCGGAGACCTACACAACGCTAACGCAACGCTGATGCAACGGTCATCCTCCTACGGTGCGGCAGGTCGTGTTCGCCGCGACCGGAGAGGATGCCCATCATGACCATCACAGAAACCGCGCCACTTTCAACGGAAGCCGTGGCCGACCTGGCCGCGCGCTTCCGCGGCCAGCTCATCGGTCCGGCCGATCCCGGCTACGACGAGGCCAGACGCACGTGGAACGGTCTCATCGACAAGCGCCCCGGCCTCATCGCCAGATGCCTTGGCAACACCGACATCGTGGCGGCGCTAGCCTTCGCAAGGGAACACGAGTTGCCGCTTGCGGTGCGCGGGGGCGGCCACAGTGTCGCCGGTTACGGCGTCTGCGACGATGGCGTGGTCATCGACCTGGCGCTCATGCGCGGCGTCCACGTTGACCCCGTCGCACGCACCGCGCGGGTTCAAGGCGGCGCCACGCTGGCTGACGTCGATCACGAGACACAGTATTTCGGGCTTGCCACGCCCACTGGCAACGTCTCCAGCACCGGTGTCGCCGGCCTGACGCTGTCGGGCGGCCTCAGCCATCTGCGCCGCAAGTTCGGGATGAGCGTCGACAACCTTGTGTCGGCGGACGTCGTGACGGCCGAGGGCAGGGTCGTCACCGCCAGCGCCAACGAGAACCCCGAGCTGTTCTGGGGCATCCGTGGCGGCGGCGGCAACTTCGGCGTCGTCTCGTCGCTCGAGTTCCGGCTGCACGAGCTGGGTCCGCTGGTGACCCAGGCGATGGTCTTGTACCCATTCGAGATGGCTAGGGAGGTCC
>DASROV010000479.1:0-2702 GCA_035646755.1 Trueperaceae bacterium
ATATACGTCAAGGAGTTCCAGGCGATCGTCGAGAACGAAGCCATAAAGTACTACCGCGTCAACGCCAAGATCTCCTTCGAGGTCGACGACACCGTCAAACCCTGACGACACCGTCGAACCCAGAGGTAACAGTTGAGTTCGACCATGATGGCGGGCCGCGGCTTGGGCGCGGCCCGTTTTCTGATGGCCGCTTGGCCGGACGTCGCCGGCGTCGCGCCGATTGAGCAGCCATGGGCCCGTGTGCTAACATCGTCAGGCTGTCGACTCACCTGGCCGCCACCGCGCTTGGCGCGGCGGCTCGCCTCCGGAGTCGCGAGAACCGCTTGAAGTGGCGCGCCCGGGCGCGAAAGCCGGGCGTCGATCGAAACAACAGCGACAAGAACATGAGGAGAAGTGATGGCTCGTAACTTATCAGGCATGAAGCGCCACCGGCAGTCGGAGAAACGGCGTCTGGCCAACCGCGCGCGCAAGAGCACGATTCGCACCTTCACCAAGAAGGCCGTGACGGCGGCCGAGGGTGGCGACTTCGAGGGGGCCGCCAAGTACCAGAAAGTCGTGCAAGGACTCGTCGACAAGGCCGCCAAGCTGTCGATGTTCCACGAGAACAGCGCGGCGCGCAGGAAGTCTCGCCTCGCCAAGCGCATAAGTACGCTGCAGCAGGGCCAGGCCAAGTAAACAGCTAGTCGAACGACTGCGGATGTCGGGTGCCGGCTCGCAGGGCTTGAACGGCTCTGGGACGGGCTAACGGTTCGCATACGTCTGCGCCCTAAGATCGCCAAGCCAGGGCGAGTTGCGAGGTTGATTCGGCTGCGCTTGATAAGCTCGCCGACGTGCCCGGCCAGCGGATCGTCCTCGTGCGCGCCAAGGAGTCGGCCAACGTGGGCGCGGCCGCACGGGCCATGCTCAACTTCGGCCTCGACGACCTTTGGCTGGTGGCTCCGCGCTGCCGTATCGACCACCGCGCCTACGCCCTGGCCTCGCATGCCGAAGAGGTGCTCAAGTCTGCCACCGTCGTCGACACCTTGGACGAGGCCATCGGCGACATGACCCTAGTAGCCGGCACCAGCGCCCGCGAGCGGGCGGCCGACAACTACGTAGTGATGGGTCCACGTGAAGGGGCACCGCGACTAGCGGGCTCGACGGCGGTGCTCTTCGGGCCAGAGGACCACGGGCTCAGCAACCAGGAGCTGACCAAATGCCAGCTTCAGATAGTGATCCCCACGGCCGATTTCTCGTCGCTGAACCTCGCCCAGGCGGTGTTGGTGGTGGCGTACGAGCTTCACATGCATGGGGTAGCGCCGGTTGCCCAGCCATCTAACGCTAAGGCGTCGACCGCTCATGCCGCGACCGACCACGCGGCGCCGGGCAGCGCGCCAAACGCAGCGGCGGGCACAGCGGCTCCGGCTGCGCGCGATCAGGTCGAGGGCTTCTACGCTCAGCTTGAGCGCGCCATGTTGCACATCGGCTATACCGACCCGCCGCGGGCTCCGAGCATCATGCGGATCTACCGCGCGCTGCTCGACCGGGCCCGGCCGAACGCGCACGAGCTGGCCGCGCTGCGCGGCCTGATCAGCCAGTTCGAGTGGGCGGCGAGGCAGCCGCCGGAGCGCCTGCCTGGCTCTGCCGCACCTGGCGTGCGCGGTGACGATACCGACGCCTGAGCGCGTCTACGCGAGCGGCGCCCGGGTAAGGCGTGTGTCGTCAGCTTGTGTCGTCAGCGGACGCTAGCGGCCGCGGCGAACGCGGCCTCGGCGGCAGCGGCTATCAGCTCGAGGTCTTGCCCGTCGTGCGCCGCCGACACGAAGGCGGCCTCGAACGCGCTCGGCGGCCAGTAGACGCCGTGAGCGAGCAGGGCCGTGAACCAGGCCGCGAAGCGCCGCGTGTCAGCGCGCTTGGCGCTAGCCAGGTCGGTTACCGGGGCGGCGGTGAAGAACACCGTTAGCATCGAGCCGGCCCGGTTGACTATCGCCGGCACGCCTGCGTTGGCGGCGGCAGCGAGCAGCGCCCGCTCCAGGGCGGCCGAGCGCTCATCGAGCGCCGCGTAGAAGTCGGGTCGTTCGTCAATCACCCGCAGGGTCGCGAGGCCAGCGGCCATCGCCACTGGATTGCCCGATAGCGTGCCCGCCTGGTACACGTCGCCGAGTGGCGAGACGCGGTCCATGAGATCGGCGCTCCCACCGTAGGCGCCGACCGGCAGGCCGCCGCCGATCACCTTGCCCCAGGTGACCAGGTCGGGCTCCAGCCCGAACAGCTCCACGGCGCCGCCGCGGGCGAGCCTGAAACCGGTCATCACCTCGTCGACGATGAGCAGCACGCCGTGGTCTCTAGTCAACGCCCGCAGCCCCTCTAGATAGCCCGGCGTCGGCAACACGACGCCCATATTGCCCACCACCGGCTCGGTGATGAGCGCGGCCACCTGACCCCGGTGGCTGCGCAGCAGGTCATCGACCGCATCAAGGTCGTTGTAGGGGGCGACCAGGGTGTGGCTGACGAGATCGGCGGGGACGCCGGCGCTGGCCGGCACGCCCGTGGTGAGCGCACCGGAGCCGGCCGCGACGAGGAAGGAGTCGGCGTGGCCATGATAGTTGCCGGCCAGCTTGATGAGCTTGTCGCGCCCGGTGGCAGCGCGCGCCAATCGCAGGGCGCTCATCGTGGCCTCGGTGCCCGAGTTCACGAACCGAACCCGATCGCAACCGGGGTAG
>DASROV010000480.1:0-8824 GCA_035646755.1 Trueperaceae bacterium
CTCCAGGGCGTAGCACTCGGCGGCCATGGCGCCGATCTTCTCCTTGATGAGGCCGAACTCCGCGATGGCCGAACCGAACTGTCGGCGCTCCTTGGCGTACGCCTGAGCCTGCCCGAGGAGCCGCTTGGACCCCCCTGCGGCGCCGATGGCGAGCTTGAAGCGGCCGATGTTGAGGATCCCGAACGCGATGTGATGGCCCTTGCCGATCTCCCCTAGCAGGTTCTCGCGCGGCACGCGCGCGCCGTCGAGGACGACCATGCGCGTCGACGAGCCCTTGATGCCCATCTTCTTCTCTTCGGCCCCGAAGCCGAGGCCCGGCGTGTCGCGCTCGACGAGGAAGGCCGAGAAGTGCTCGCCGTCGACCTTCGCGAAGACGGTGAAGAGGTCGGCGAAGCCGGCGTTGGAGATCCACATCTTGGTGCCGTCGAGGACCCAGTCGTCACCGTCGAGCACGGCCTTGGTCTTGGCGGCAAGCGAGTCCGAACCCGAACCGGGCTCGGTGAGGCAGTAGGCCGCGACCCACTCACCGCTGGCCAGCCTCGGCAGGTAGCGTTGCTTCTGTTCGGGCGTGCCGAAGTACACCAGCGGCAGCGTGCCGATGCCGCTATGCGCGTTGAACGTGACGTTGAACGAGCCGGCGCCGGCGATGGCCTCGGTGACGACCGCCGAGGCCGCCTTGCTCGAGCCAAGGCCGCCGTATCGCTCGGGCACCTCGACGCCGAGCAGGCCAAGCTCACCGGCTTTGGCCATCTTCTGACGGGAGAGCTCGTAGTCGAGAGCCTCCAGGCGTTCGAGGTCCGGCCGGATCTCCCGTTCGACGAACGTGCGCGCGGTGCTCGCGAACATCCTCAGCTCGTCGTCGAAGTCCTCGGGTACGAGGACGTCGTCGGGAGAGCGCCGCTCGAAGAGGAACGCGCCCCCCGTCGGCGGACTAGGTGACCGCCCTGGCGCGGTGACACTGAGGCCAGCCTGCTGCTTATCGAGCTGTTGCTGATCTGACATGCCGGCTCCTGAACTTGCGCCAGGCCGAGGTCACCCCAGGGCCCGCTAGCGTCATCGGTTCGGTTCCTGGGGACGATTATAGCCGCGCGCTAGAACTGGCTCCTCACGAAACCGCCGTCGACGAGCAACGTCTGACCGGTGATATAGCCGGCCCGGCTCGAGGCGAGGAAGACCGCCGCGGCGGCAATCTCCGCCGGCTCGGCCAGCCGGCGGGCCGGGATGATAGCGACTAGCGCGGCCTTGGCGGCGTCGTCATCGAACAGCTCGTTGAGCCGTGCGGTCGCGGTGTAGCCGGGGGCGATGTTGTTGACGGTAACGCCCTCTGCGGCCACCTCGGTGGCCAGCGTCCTGGCGAAGGCGGTTAGCCCCGAGCGCATGGCGTTCGAGAGCGTGAGCTCGTCGATGGGCTCGCGCACCGACAGGCTGGTGACGTTGATGATGCGGCCCCAGCCGCTGCGCCTCATCGCCGGCAGCACCTCCCGGGTGAGGCGCACCGCCGACATCAGCGTGAGCTCGTATGCCAGGCGCCACTGCTCGTCGCTGAGTGCCGACGGCAGGCCCTTGGGTGGACCGCCGGCGTTGACGACGAGCACGTCAGGGTCACCGACCGAGCGCCTCACCTCGGTGACGAGCGCCTCGATATCGTCGGTGCTCGAGACGTCGCCGGCGACCGCGCTCACGCGTCCGCCAGCGGCTTCGAGCTCCGCGGCGGCGGCGTCGAGCCGCTCTTTGCCTCTGGCGTTGACGACGACCGTCGCGCCCTCGGCCGCGAGCGCCGCGGCGATGGCCTTGCCGATACCCTCGGACGCTCCCGTCACCAGGGCGACCTTGCCTGCTATCCCAAGTTCCATGGCTGATCATAGTCCCGTCGTAAACTCAAGCATGCCTTCGCGCCCGCCGCAGTACGCGCACTCCTTGCCGTCGTGGACACGAAAGCGATCGCTTATCAGCGTGGCGATCGCGGCCGTGGCAAGCCTTCTAGGCGGCTGCCTCGACCAACGCCCACCGCTGCTCGAGGTCTCCCCGACCGAAGAGCTCCAGATGACGGCTACCAACTCCAGCGTCGTCGTGCACAACTTAGGTGGCCAGGTGCTCGAGTGGAGCGTTGCCAGTGACGACCCGCGCGTGACCACCACGCCAGCGGGCGGCCGCATCTTCGCCACCGGTTCGATGACGGTGCGCATCGACATCGACTCCTCCGCGGTGGACAAGAGCGAGGTGCTGACGGCCACGCTCACGTTCAGCTCGAACGGTGGCGACGATGAGACGCTCGTGCGCTTCTCGCCCGAGAGCGGCATCGGCCGCTGCGACGGCTTCCTGCCGTACGAGTTGCCGTTGGCGGCGGACTCCGGATCGCTCCGAACGGCCCGAGTCGGGTCGGGCGCCGTGCCGGTCGGCAACGAGATACTCGTGGCCTATCGGCTTACCGGCGATGACGCAGCCTCAGAACCGTTCAGCTTCCCGACCTCCGCGGCCGCTCACCGCCCCTACCCCGGTTCCGGGGCGGTCCCGGAAGTCTCCGCGGCCGCACTGCGACTGCGTGCCGAGCTGCAGCTCGAGCTGGGCATGTCACTGCTCGAGCCCGGTGCCAGTGGCGCTCCCGATCTCTACCGTAGCCATGCCGATCCGGACTTCACCATCGCGCGACTGCTCGCCGACCCCAGAGTGCTGTACGCCCAGCGCAACTACTACCTCGAGCTACAGGGCGTGCCCAACGACCCTTACCTCCTCGACATGCAGTGGAACCTCACCCGCTTCGGGCTGCCGGAGGCGTGGGAGCTGTATGACGGCTCCCAGGCCGAGAGCGCCGTCGTGCTCGCCGTCCTCGACTCCGGGGTGTACGGTGCTCACCCCGACCTGGTTGACAAGCTGCTGTCCGGTTGGGACTTCTACGGCCACGACCCCGACACCGAACCGGGCGTGCCCAACAGCGAGAACGACGCCGCTCACGGCACGCACGTGGCCGGCATCGCGGCTGCCAGCGGCGATGACGCGACCGGCGTGGCCGGGGTCGCCTACGGCGCGGCAGTGAAGATCGTGCCGATAAAGGTCTTCGACGATATCGGCGCCGGCGGGACCATCTCCGGCCTCATCGACGCCATCCGCTGGGCCGCCGGGCTACCGGTGGCCGGCGTGCCCGCCAACGCGAACAAGGCCGCCGTCATCAACATGAGCCTGGGCGTCCCTGGCAGGCATCCGGCGCTCGACGCCGCCGCCCTCGACGCCTGGAACGCTGGCGCGGTGCTGGTGGCGGCCGCGGGCAACCACAACGTTCAGGTGCCCGACCGCGGCGTCCTTAGCCCAGGCAACGCGCCCTGCGTGATCGCCGTAGGCTCGGTCGACGGCGACTTCGGCGTCTCCAGCTTCTCCAACCATGGCCCGCAGACCGAACTCGTAGCTCCCGGCGGCTACTCGACGAGCGGCTGCACGAAGGTGTTCAGCAGCGTGCCACCGACACCCGCTGGAAGCGGACCAGACGCTCTCTACGGGTGCCTCGCCGGGACCTCGATGGCGTCGCCGTTCGTCGCCGGCGTGGCGGCGCTGCTCATCGGTCAGGGTGAGCTGAGCAGCCCGGCCGAGGTGCGCACCCGGCTCAGCGAGACCGCCTACCTGCGAGAGGGCCAGGTCGATCACGCCTACTACGGCAACGGCGTGGTCTGCGCCGACGCGGCGCTCGGGGCGGTCACCCGCTGCGGCGTACCGCCGAGCGTCACGGCAACCAGCGGCGGTTGAGGTCGACTTGGCACGCCAGCGCTCATGGCCGCGCGGCCGAAGGCGGTCAGGGCAGCAGCGGCAACACCGTGACGAGCGCGGTCACCAACGCCACCACCATGACGGTTATCGCGGCCGCTCCAGTGAGGCGGCCGAAGGCGGGAACAGGCACACGCGAACGCACGAACCCGTAGGCGAAGCCGCCTACTAGGCCGCCGGCATGGCCCCACAAGGAGACGCCAGGCAGCACCGAGAACAGCATGATCAGCGCCATCCACTGCAACAGGCTGCGGAGCAGGACCCTGTCGGCTGGGGAGCGGCGCATGAGGGCGTCGGCGAGCAGCGCACCGGCTATGCCGAGGATGCCGCCAGAAGCACCGACGAGTATCAGCGGTTGGCCGGTCTGCGCCACGCTGGTAAGCAGCGAGCCTCCCACCGTACCGGCCACGAACGCCGCGAGCAGGTCGCCCCAGCCCCGCCGGCGCTCGTACAGCCTCCCCAGGTCGAACAGCACCCACAGGTTGAACCCGATATGGATCAGGTTGCCGTGCACGAACGCGTACGTGACGAACCGCCACCACGCGTCGCCGGCCGGCACGCCGGGCAGCCCCTGCAGGTAGGCGGCGATGAGGCTGCTTGGCTCGAAGACCTGGCCCAACACCCTCACCAGGCCCTGGAAGCGGTCGACAAGCTCCTGACCGACGTAAGCAACGGCAAGCACCAGCATGAGACCGAACGTTACCGGCGTCTTCATCCTTGAAGTGGCGGTGGTCACGGGCACGACGCCGCCCAACCTCGCGATGTCGGCTGCGTAGCGACGTCGCAATGAGCCCGAAGCCGCCGTGTACGCCTGGCCCAGCAGGCGGAGGGCGACGTCGACCCTGTCGGCGCTTTCGGCCGCCCGCGCCATGATCGCGTAGAGCGCTGCCGGGTTGGTCCCGACCATGGGTTGCGTAAGCAGCTGGCGCACCTGCTCGACCTCACCGCGTTCGGCGGCCAACCGAGCGGTGGTGAGCGTGAGCGCCCTGAAGGCGACGGGCGAGTCGTGTCCGTCAGCGTAGAAGCGCTCTAGACGCTCCGCCTCGCTCCGCGCCTCGGTAGCGCGGCCAAGCGCCAGCAGGGCCTCGACCCTGGCCTCGTAGCCGAGGGCGAGGTTGTCAGGAGCCGCCGCGGCGTCAGCGGCAAGCGGGGTGGCCAGGACTTGTTCCCAGTCGCCCTTGAGGCGGCGCGCCTGAGCCAGCAGCAGGCCGTCGGCCTCCGCACTCAACGCCTCGGCCGCCTCGGCGTCACCGGCTTGAACCGCGGCCTGGCCGAGCAACCTGCCAACGGCGCCGCGGCCCGACTCGGTCCAGTAGAGCGCGGCGAGCAGTCGTGAAGCCAAGCGCCAACGCCCGCCTCGCACCAGTGCAAGCAGCAGCAGCGGGGCGAACACGAAGATCGGTCCGAGGACCAACCCGGCCAACCTCAGGCCGGGCGGGGTGGCGACGAGGCCGACGCCGTGCGCGGCGGCAAGCGCCGCCAACAGGGTCGCGAGGGCCGTCTTGGCCGGGAACTCGGTCGTCAGGGGGGCCAGGCGCAGCGACCAGCGCAGCGCCGAGACGCCGGCCACGGTGACGAGGATGAGGAACAACGTTGCCGGGGTCATCGACAGATGCTAACCGCTCAGTCTGCCCTCAGCCGTGCCGGTACAATCTTAATGGCGTCCGCGCGCGGGCGTCAGGAGGCCGTCTTGCTCGATGTGCTGTTGTCGGTGGTGTCGATCATCATCGGCTACTTCATTGGCACCATCCCGACCGGGTACCTCGTCGCCCGCCTGCGGGGTGTGAACATCCAGGAGGTCGGCTCTGGCAACATCGGCGCCACCAACGTCCTGCGGGCGCTTGGGGTACTGCCGGCGGTCATCGTCGTCGTCCTCGACCCGCTGAAGGGCGCCATGGCCGCACTGATACCCTCGCTCCTCGGGGCCGGCGCCTGGACCATCGCGCTAACCGGGTTGGCCGCCGTGCTCGGCAACAACTTCAACGTCCTGTTGCGCCTGCGGGGCGGCAAGGGGATCGCCACCAGCATCGGCGTGTTCATGGTGATCGACCCCATGACCACTGTGCTGTGCCTGATCATCGGCGTGTTCACGATCCTGATTAGCCGCTTCGTCTCGCTCGGCTCGCTTGTCGGGCTTTTCGCCTTGCCACTGTTCGTGCTGGCCGGGGGCTCATTCCTGGTGCCGCACCTGTTCTTGGCGGTCTGCCTTACTGCGCTGGCGCTGTTCCGCCACCGTGACAACATCCGCCGCCTGCTCAACGGAACCGAGAGGCGACTCGGCGAGCGCACGGCGGACAAGAAGAAGCCGCAGGCCGGCTAGGGCCCTCGGCGGGAGCGGCTGAGCAGCAGCGCGGTCAGGCGACGGCCCGCAAGGCCAGCCGCCTGGCCGAACGCTGCTTGGCGACGTTAAGTACGACGACCCCGGTGATGGCGATGGCGCCGCCAAGGAACGTGAGCAGCGGTGGTACCTCACCGAGCAGGAGCCAGGCTGTTCCCAGGCCGAAGAGCGGCACGAGGTAGAGGAACGCGGTCACCACCGTCACCGGCGCCCGGGACAGCGCGAACGCGAAGATCGTGTACGCCACGGCCGATGGCAGCACGCCGTTGTAGACCGCAGCCAGCCAGGCAGTGCTGCTGGCGGTCGCCATAGCTCCAGCGATGCCTGGCAAGAACGCCAGCATCGGCACGGTGCCGAGCCAGGTCGCGAAGGCGGCGACCTCGATAGGCCGGTAGTTTGCGAACATCTTGCGTTGCAAGACGGCGTAGAACGACGTGGCCGCCGCCGCGATCACGACGAACGACGCGTAAAGCGAGAAGCCGTTCGCCAGCAGCTCGCTACCATCGCCGAGCACGATAAGTGCCACGCCGAGGAACGAGAGCGTCGAGCCGATCCAGCCCGCGAACGGCAGGCGGTCGCCCGCCATGAACGCCGCGATGATGGCCGTCATGGCCGGTGCGGTCGCGATGATGAGGCTGGCCGCGCCGGCCGAGACCCGGACCGAGCCGTAGTTGAGCGCCAGGTGGTAGACGAGGAAGCCGGTAACCCCGAGCAGCAGGAAGTACGGGACGTCGCGGCGAGCGGGTGCGAGGCGAGCCTTGAAGGCGAGCAGCAGCGGCACGAACGTCACCGAGGCCACGAGATGCCTGAGCAGTGTGAAGTGCGGCGCGCTGAAATCCTCGAGCCCGAGCTTGATCATCGGGAACGCCGAACCCCAGATGGCGGCCTGTATCACCAACAGGATAGCGATGCCGGCCGGTACCGCCATCAACTGACCAACTCCACCGGCCGGCCGCATGAGCAGAGTTCACCCTGCCGGTACGCGCGAGGTTGCCCGTCGCGGTGCCACAGCGTGCCGCAGTCGGCGCAGCGCAGCTCCTCGCCCTCGAGGGTGGCCATCGCGTCGGCGTCGATCCAGCGCCTCTCGCCGCACCAGTGACAGACGACCTCGGCGCCGCCGTCCTCGGCGATCATCGCGGCCCGCTCAGCCGGGGTGAAGTAGGCGAGCGCCTCCAGAGCGCTCTGGTCCGAGCAGCGGCACTCGAAGCGCACGTCCAGCGGCGGGTCGGTGAGCAGCTCGAAGCCAAGGCCCCAGCACAACTCGTTCTCGACCAGCTCGAGCAGCGGCGCGCGCTGCATGGCGGCGGTCAGGGCGCCGAACTCCTTGACGTTGGCCTCGAGCAGGGTGAGCGCGGCCGGATCGGCCCCGGGCAGCGCCTGCAAGATCACGCCGCCGGCGACGTTCACCACCAGCGCGGGGGTGAAGTGCACGCCGACCAACACGGCCGAGGGGATCTGCTCCGAGACCGCGAGGTAGGTCGCGATGTCCTCGCCCACCTCGCCGCTGGTAAGGGCCACGCTGGCCGTATACGGGTCGCCGTACGGCGCATGCGAGCGGATCACGTGCACGTCGCCGTTGACGCCGACAGCGCCGCCGACGTCGAGCTTGCCGTCGGCGCGCGGTGGCAGCTCGACCTCAGGGTGGACGGCGTAACCGCGGACGGTGTGGTCGAGACCGGCGTCAGCCGTGACGGCGCCGAGAGGGCCGTCGCCGCTTAGGCGCACCGTCACCCGGTCGCCTGGCGCCTTGAGAAGGACGTGCGCAAGCAGCACGGCCGAGGTCATGGTGCGCCCGATCGCCGCCCCGGCGGTGACACTAGCGGCCTGTCTGGCCAAAGCCTCGCGCACGACGTCGGTAGTGTCGGCAGCGATGACGCGAACGCCGCCGTCGGCGGCCAAGCCACGGAACAGCTTGCCCATCAGGCTTCGACGGTGCCGAAGCGCTCGTTGAGTCGCTTGAGGGTCGCGCGCGGCACCAGCTTGGAGACGTCGGCGCCGAAGCGGGCTATCTCCTTGACGCGGCTGCTCGAGACGTACGACCAGCGCGTCGCGGTCATGATGAAGGTCGTCTCTACGGTGGGGTTCAGCTGCCGGTTGAGGTGGGCCATCTGTAGTTCGTACTCGAAGTCGGAGATGGCCCGCAGACCCTTGACTATGACCTTGGCGCCGATCTTGCGGGTGTAGTCGGCCAGCAGACCGTCGAAGGTGTCGACGTTGACGCCTGCAATGCCTTCGACTACCTCATTGATCAGCTCAACCCTTTCGGCCGTCGTGAACAGCCCGCCCGGCTTCTCGGGGTTGTGAAGCACGGCCACCGTCAGGCCGTCGTAGATCCCGGCCGCGCGTCGGATGATGTCGACATGTCCGTTGTGGAGCGGATCGAAGCTGCCTGGGTAGACGGCATGTACCATGCGGCCGAGTTTAACGCCGGGGCGACCTCAGCCGCCCACGCGCCACAACCGCCTCGCCTCTTCGCTCGGCGTGCTCGTGCCGGCGAGGATGTCGTCGATGGCCCGCTCTTGCCTGCTCTCCCAGGCGCCGCGCAGCGCCGCTCCCAGCACGGCAAGCACCTCGGCCCGCACCCGGCGCCGGCGAGAGTCTTCGAGCTGCCCGCTCTGCTCGAGGTAGCCATGGTGGTCAGACAGCCGCCGCACGAGGTCGGGCACCCCCTCCCCTGTCGAGGCCACCGTCGCCACGATCGGTGGTCGCCAGGTGCCCGCCTCGCTCGGGGCC
>DASROV010000481.1:0-7369 GCA_035646755.1 Trueperaceae bacterium
GGTGACCAGCAGTGTCAGGTGGGTCGAGTCAGTGCGTCGCCTTGCGGCCGACGGCGATGGCTGGCGCTAGCCGCCATGGCCTCGCCGTCGGCCGCAAGGCGACGCACTGACTCGACCCACCTGACACTGCTGGTCACCTGCGCCGCGAGCAACTCGGGAGCATCTGCTGCGTCAGGCAGCGGCGCCGCGGTCACGTTGCACACCACCGGGAAGGCCGGCTGGGCGAACGCGGTCTGCCGTAAATCGACGGCGAGTCGCTCGGCCGCCGGCCGCATGAGGCTGCAGTGGAACGGTGCCGACACCTTGAGCGGCACCACTCGCCCACCCAGTTCCTTCACCCGAGCCGCTGCCGCCTCCACGCCTGCCTCGGAGCCCGAAAGCACCGTCTGACCAGGGGCGTTGTAGTTGGCAACCTCGACGACGAGCCCGCCGCCCGCCGGCCCGCCACTAACCTCTCTGGCGACGCGCTCGACCTCGCCGGCCTCGAGCTTCAACACGGCGACCATGGCGCCGGTGCCGGCCGGCACCGCTTCCTGCATGTAGCGTCCGCGCGCCCGCACCAACCTCACCGCGTCCTCGAGGGCGAGAGAACCTGCGGCTACCAGCGCCGTGTACTCGCCGAGGCTGTGTCCGGCGGCGAGCGCCGCCGGCTCGCCGCCGGCCTCCAGGTAGGCGGCGTACGCCGCCACGCCGGCCGCGACGAGGGCGGGCTGCTGGTTGGCGGTGAGCCGCAGCTCTTCTTCAGGACCGGTCCACATAAGGTCGAGCAGCCCAGGAAGGGCGCGCTCGGCACGGTCGAGCTGTTCACGCGCGGCGGGCGAGGTGTCGTAGAACTCCCGGCCCATGCCGATCTTCTGCGAGCCTTGCCCGGGGAAGATCGCGGCGACGACGCGGCGGCTCATCCGGCCGTTCATGCACGGCTCATGCGGTCGCTCATGCTGCGGGTCACGCAGAAGGCGCCCAGGTGATGACGGAGGATGCCCAGGTAAGGCCGGCTCCGAACGTCACCAAGAGCAGGTTGTCGCCCGCCTGGATGCGACCGTTGTCGAGCGCGTGCTTCAGCGCGATGGGAATGCTGGCCGTGGAGTTGTTGCCGTACTCGTCGACGGTGACGACGACGCGTTCACGCTCGAGGTCGAGACGCTCGCGCGCGGCCTCGATGATGCGCAGGTTCGCCTGGTGCGGCACGAAGAGGTTGACGTCGGCTGGAGTGAGGCCGGCCTTCTCGATAGCCTCGACCGTGGCCGTCGCCATCACACGGACGGCGAACTTGAACACCTCGCGGCCGTTCATGTAGAGCGTTTCGGCGAGCGGTTCGCCGCTCGGCAGGTTGCGGCCGACCGAGCGCTTGTGAAGCTGCCCGGCTCCCGAGCCGTCGGCGCCCATCACCACGGAGCGGATGCCGTACGGCTCCTCGACCCGTTCGACGATGACGGCGCCGGCGCCGTCGCCGAACAGCACGGCCGTGGAGCGGTCCTGCCAGTCGATGATCTTGGTTAGCGCCTCGCTGCCGATGGCCAGCACCCGCCGGCACTGCCCCGATTCGACGAGGCCGCGGGCTACGCCGACGGCGTAGAGCCAGCCCGGGCAGGCCGCGAGCAGGTCGAAGGCGCCCGCGGTGAGCTTGAAGCGGTCCTGGACGAGGGCCGCGGTGGAGGGGAAGAGCGCATCTGGCGTGTTGGTCGCCACGATCACCATGTCGACGCCCGCCAAGGCGTCATCGCCGTGGCGGGCGAGCAGGTCCTCGACCGCCTTGAATGCAAGATCGCTGGTGAACTCGTCCTCACCAGCGACATGTCTACGTTTGATGCCGGTGCGGGTAGTAATCCACTCGTCGGACGTATCCATCATCCGCTCGAGGTCCTGATTGCTAAGGATGTTGGGCGGCGCGTACGCACCGAGGAACGTCACCCCAGCGCGGATACCGCTGCTTGACCCGAGATCGCCGGCTATGGGCTCAGGCCCCTGCGATTACCTGCCGGCCGTCGTAGCTGCCGCATTCGGGGCAGACGACGTGCGGCGGTTTCGGCTCCTTGCACTGGGGGCACGCCACCAAGGTCGGTTCCTTGAGGGCGTGGTGACTACGCCTGGCGTCACGGCTGGAGCGCGACGTGCGCTTCTTGGGTACAGGATGTTTAGCCATTGTCGTTTCTCCTTGGTCGCTCGCGGCGCTGCCGCAGGCTCATGAGTTGGGCTCTAGGTCCTTCAATGCGTCGCTGAGAGCCGCGAACGGCGACGGTGTCTCTTGCTTGGCGCGCTCCTTCGCCAGCTCCGGGTGCTCGTTGAGGTTCACGCCCTCCTCGTCGAGGCCGAGGCAGTCCTGCTTGCAGAGGGCCGTGAGCGGCGCCTCGATGGCGAAGAGCTGCGTGAGCAGCTGCGCGAAGTCGACCGTAGGGTTGCCGAACAGCAGGCGTTCCTCTTCCTCGTCGTCGAGCTCGTCGAGCTTGAGGGTAAGCACGGACGGCCGATACGTCATCGGGTAGATGAAGTCGGTCTCGATCTCGACCGGCACCCGCGTAAGGCAGCGCCTGCAGTCGAGCACAGCGGTACCTCTTACCTCCCCGTCGACCACGAAGTCGTCGTCACCACCGGTGTTGAAGACCCGTACCCGCCACTCCAACGGACCGTCGAGCAACAGGCCGTCGGCCTCGAGCAGTTCGTCGCTCGGGGTCAGCAGGCCCTCTGCCTCGACCTCGGATTCGCTACCTGGCGCGTGGTGAAGCAGGGAGGCTAGATTAAGTGTCGCGTCCCTGCGAGACTGCATCCCTGTAAAGTATATGGCCGCCTCGTGGTGTGTCAAGTTGGTGGCACGTCGTTGGGGCCGGCTCATTGTCATGCGCGCCTGCGGGCAATGGTCACTGTTGGGCGCCGGGCGAAAGCTTAGCATCGGCTGAAACATCCCGCCCCGATCCCGGACGGCTTTCCCCGGGATCGCGCGATGACTGATGGGGTCAACGATGCTCAGTGTCATCATCCCTTGCGCCTCGCGCTTCGATCTACTGGTCGAACAACTCGAAGCTCTTACCACCATGGCCTGTCCCGAGCCGTGGGAGGTAGTCGTCGTCGACAACGGCCTGGTGCGACCCGAGAGTTTCGACGCCGAGATCGGTCACTTCACCTGTAGGTTGCCGTCGCTGACGATCGTGAGGGCTATAGAGAAGCGTGGCGCCGGCTACGCACGCAACGTCGGAGCGTCGATCTCGACGGGCGACAAGCTGGCCTTCCTCGACGCCGACGACGTCGCCGGTGCCGGCTGGCTGCAGGCGATGTCGCGGGCTCTCGACGAGCACGACGTTGTCGCCTCCAGATGGGACGTCGAGCGCCTAAACGACGCCGGCGCCTTGGCCGCGAGGAAGAACGGCCAGGCTGACGGCGTGAGGTCGTACGACTACCCGCCTTTCCTCGACCACGCCGGCGGCTGCGGCCTTGGCGTGCGCAGCGCCGCGTTCGAGGCGGTTGGTGGCTTCGACGAGATGTTCATCCTGCTCGAGGACACCGACCTTACCTGGCGTCTGCAGCTGGCCGGTTACGGGCTGGCGTTCGAGCCGGACGCCTTAGTTCACATCCGCTTCCGGCAGACCACACGGGGTTCGTTCAAGCAGGCGTTCGGCTACGGCAAGTACAACGTCCTTCTCTACAAGCGCTATCGCTCGCGCGGCATGCCCAAGTTGAGGGTGCTCGACGGCCTCTTCTCGTTATGGAAGCAGCTCAAGCATCTCTCCTGGCTCCGTCACCCCGAGGGCCGGGCCCGCTATGCGCGGTCGCTGGGCTTCGTGCTCGGGCGGGTCGGGGGTTCGCTTGTCTTCCTGATCTGGGGCCTCTGAGGGCGATGCGCAGGCTTCCGCGGCGCGCGGCCCGGCGGCTTCGTCACCTCGTGCTCGCTGGACGCTTCGGCGCCATCGTCGGCGTTAACACGACCCTGCCGATGGTCGCTCTCACCTTCGACGACGGTCCGCATCCGGAGTTCACCCCCAGGCTCATCGAGACCTTCGCCAAGCACGGCGCGCGCGCCACCCACTTCCTGGTAGGCGCCTCAGCGGCGGCCCGTCCCGACCTGGTAAACGCGCTGGTAGACGCCGGGCACGTCGTGGCCAACCACGGCTACGCTCACCGCTCCCTGGTGCGACTCGGGCCGCGCGAGCGCTACGAGGAGCTCGCGGCAGGCAGGGCGGCGCTGCTGCCGCACGTCAGCTCCCTCATGCGGCCGCCGTACGGCCACTACGACCTCGCCTCCGCCCGCACCGCGCGCGCGCTCGGCATGCGTTGCGTGCTGTGGACCAAGCACCTGCGCGACTGGGAGCCGAGCACGGCAGAAGAGTTGCAAGCCCGGCTCGAGGCCGCCTTGAAGCCAGGAGCGATAATCCTTTTGCACGAGGCACTTTTCACGGCCACCGCCGATGACCAACAGGACCGCGAGCCCCTTCTCGCCGCCATCGCAGTGGTGCTCGAGCGCCTGTCAGGCAAGGTGCGCTTCGGCACCGTCCCGGAGCTGCTCGCGCAGGGCGCCCCCGTGCTCCGTCTCGTCGAGAAACGGGGCGCCGACGACTTCATCGCTGCTCAGAGGGCGGGGACCGTCCAGGATGCGCTTGGCGATATACTCACGCCCTGATGTTCAATGCGGTCTCGTGTTAAAGGTGATCCCGTGTTCAAGGTGATCCCGGCCGTCGACGTGCAGCGTGGGAGGGCCGTCAGGCTCTACGAGGGCGACCCCGCCAGGGAGACCGTCTACTTCGCCGATCCGCTCGTCGCCGCCGAGCACTGGACGTCGCTCGGGGCCGAACTACTTCACCTCGTCGACCTCGACGCCAGCCTGGAGAGCGGCTCGAACGCAGCAGCCATCGAGCGCATCGCCGCCACCGTAAGCGCCAAGGTCGAGCTGGGCGGCGGCATCCGCAGCGCCGCCGCCGCCGAGCGCTGGTTGAAGGTCGTCGACCGCGTGATCCTCGGCACCGCCGCCGTTCGCGACCCGGACCTGGTAAGCGAGCTGGTCGAGCGGCACGGGGCCGACCGCGTGTCCGTCTCGGTCGACGCGCGGGCGGGCAAGGTGGCGGTCAGGGGCTGGGCTGAGGTCACCACGGTCGACGCCGCAGCCTTGGCCGAGGAGATGCACAAGCGCGGCGTGCGCCACCTCATCTACACCGACGTCAGCCGTGACGGCACCATGCAGGGCGTCGACGAGAGCGCCGTCGCCGAGCTACGAGGAGCCTTCAGCGGTGACCTCGTGGCCGGTGGCGGGGTGGGAAGCGACGCCGACCTCGAGCTCTACGAGGCGCTCGGCTTGCAGGGGGCGATAGTCGGGCGGGCGTTGTACGAAGGGAAGGTCACCTATCCCCGAGCTGCCTGAGGTCGAGACCGTGAGGCGCGAGCTCGAACCGTGGCTCATCGGCCGGACGGTGCGCTCGGTCGAGCTATTGGCGCCGCCGGGCCCGAAGTACCGCGACCTGCACAGAGCTCCCGGCCAGCGCATCGAGGGGGTCGGCCGCAGGGGCAAGTTCCTTATCCTGCCGCTGTCGGGAGGCGACGAGCTCATCGTCCACCTCGGCATGACCGGGGTGATAAGCCAGTGCCCGCCGCCGGGCGCAGGCGGGAAGCACCTCAGGGTTGTCATGCGGCTCGATGGTGACCACCTGTCGACGCTCTACTTCCAAGACATAAGGCGCTTCGGGCGGTTCCTCATCGTGCCCGCTGGCGAATACGGCGAGCTGCCGACCCTGGCCGCGCTAGGGCCGGAGCCGCTTGACGACGCGTTGACGGCCGCCCGGTTCTATGCGGCGCTGGGGCGCAGCAGCGTGGCCATCAAGCCGTACCTGCTAAGCCAACGGCCGGTGGCCGGCGTCGGCAACATCTACGCCGACGAGGCGCTGTGGACCGCGCGCATTCATCCGCTCACGCCCGCCCGTGAGGTAAGCAGGAAGAAGGCGAGCGTGTTGCTGCAGGCCCTGAGGGACGTACTCTCCGCCAGCATCGCGGCCCAGGGAACCACCTTCGACGACTACCGCACGGTGCGGGGTGAGGCGGGCTCGTTCGCTCGCCGCCTTAACGTCTACGGCCGCGGCGGCGACGCCTGCCTACGCTGCGGGCGCCAGCTGAGCAAGACGGTCATCGGCGGCCGCGGCACGGTTTTCTGTCCGCGCTGCCAACGCCTTTCGCGTGCGGTCGTGCGCCGCGCCAAGGCGCTGTGAGCACGGCCAACAACGGCCAACTGAGTGGGCGCGAGCTGGCGAGCTCCTCCGACGAGCCCTTCCACGGCGCCCTTAGCTCGCGCCTGCCCGTGCAACTGCGCTTCGGCGACACTGACAAGCTCGGTCACATCAACAACGCCGTCTACGCCAGCTACGCCGAGCTGGGTCGCCTAGCCTTCCTGCAGGAGTTGGGCATCGAGGCCGCCACGCTCATCCTGGCGAGGCTGACCATCGACTTCCGCAGGCAGGTAAGGCTGGGCGACCGCTGCGCCATCCAGACGCGGGTGAGCCGCCTCGGCAATACCAGCTTCGGCCTCGAGCAGACCCTCTACGCGAACGACGAGGTAGCCGCGGAGTTCGAGGCCGTGCTCGTGTGGTTCGACTACGAGTCGCAGCGGCCCGGCCCGATACCCGCTGACGTCAGGGACGTCTTAGCGGGTCCCTCTGGGCCTCACGCTAAGCTGTGAGAGTGCAGGCTAACGGGGAGCGCCCGCTGAAGCGGGCGGTGCTGGTGACGGGCGCGTCGAGCGGCATCGGCAAGGCCGTTGCGCTGTATCTGGCCGAGCGTGGAGTCCACGTCTACGCCGGCGTGCGCACGCAGGAGGCGGCCGAGGCTCTCGTCGCCGCGCGCGGCGACGATGCGATGTCGAACGGGCTGATCGAGCCGCTGATGCTCGACGTGACCGACGGCGCGCAGATAGCCGACGCGGTCGGCGCGGTGTCGGCGGCCTCGGCCACGTTGCGTCTTGACGGCATCGTCAACAACGCCGGCATCGCGGTCGCCGGACCGATGGAGTTCCTCCCGCTCGAGGACCTGAGGCGCCAGTTCGAGGTCAACGTGCTCGGGCACGTCGCGGTGACGCAGGCCTTCCTGCCTCTCCTGAGGCGGTCACATGGCCGCATCGTGTTCATCGGCGCCGTCTCCGGCCACGTCTCCTCGCGTCTGCTCGGCGCCTACGCGGCCTCGAAGTTCGCCCTCGAGGCCGTCGCCGACGCCCTGCGCCTCGAGCTTCACGAATGGGGCCTCAAGGTGAGCGTGGTGGAGCCGGGGCGCGTCCCCACGCCGATCTGGAGCACCTCGATCGATAAGGGCAGAGAGCGCCTCGCGCGCCTCCCCCCCGAGGCTACCGACTACTACCAGGGCCTTGTCGACAGCGTCTTCGACGGTGCGAAAGACGCCTCGGAGA
>DASROV010000482.1:0-3972 GCA_035646755.1 Trueperaceae bacterium
CGCTTTAAGCTCTCTGTGCTCTCCAGTAAGCTATGAGCACTTCTTGGGTCGAATTTTTCTCTTCTGCTTCCTATACGCTTCCGGAGGCTTTGAGAGAAAATTTCGGAAGGTCGAAAACCCTAGGGTTTGACTGGTGGGCGCTGCAGGATTCGAACCTGCGACCCGCTGATTAAAAGTCAGCTGCTCTACCAACTGAGCTAACGACCCACGCACCGAACGCGCGCGCGCATGCGAACCTGAATGTTGCCTCTCGCGCTGCGCGCCTTGAGATTATAGCCGACGTCTGACTCGCCGCCTAATCCCGACTGTTCTACTAGGTGTTGAGCGCCCAAAAATCATCGGCTACGATGGCGCTCTTGCGACCTTGTCCGCGTCGTGCCGCCTTGCTAGACTATCGCCAACACTGGTTGTGAAAACGCGCACGAGCACGTTTCGCGCGCGTCGCGGTTGGACCGTTCGCGGTTCGCGCCGCCTGCCAGGAAGGAGCACGTGAGGTGTATTCGGAGCTTCTGATGATGTTCCTCGCGGCCGGCTTCATCGCCGTGGCTGCTCTGATCGCCGGATCGCTGCTTGGCCCACGCAAGGCAACGGAGACCACGCTCGCTCCGTACGAGTCCGGGATACCCGCCCTCGGCACCGCGCGCGAACGGTTCCCCGTTCATTTCTACCTGGTCGCGATGATGTTCATCATCTTCGACCTGGAGACGGCGTTCTTCTACCCGTTGGCCGTGAAGTTCAGCGCGGCACCGCAGTTCTTGCTGGCCAACGCCGTGCTGTTCATCGTGATCCTGGCGGTGGGGTTCATCTACCTCCTCCGCAAGGGCGTTTTCGACTGGAAGTGAGTATGGCGCTCAAGGAACTCTTCGTGAAAGACGTGCAGGAGTTGGAGGGGGACGGCTTCCTCTTCGAGTCGCTGCAGAACCTGGTCAAGTGGGGGCGCAGCAACAGCCTGTGGCCCGTCACCTTCGGCTTGGCTTGCTGCGCCATCGAGATGATGGCGGCCACCAACGCCCGCAACGACATGGCCCGCTTCGGCTCTGAGGTGTTCAGGGCCAGCCCGCGCCAAGCCGACGTGATGATCGTCGCCGGCCGCCTTAGCAAGAAGATGGCCCCAGTGATGCGCCGCGTATACGAGCAGATGCCCGACCCCAAATGGGTGATAAGCATGGGCGCCTGCGCCTCGTCAGGCGGTATGTTCAACAACTACGCCATCGTGCAGAACGTCGACTCCGTGGTGCCCGTCGACATCTACGTTCCTGGCTGCCCGCCGCGTCCGGAAGCGCTGATCTACGCCGTGCAGCAGTTGCAGAAGAAGGTGCGCGGGGAGGCATTCGACGAGCGCGGCACGGCGTTACCGATGGTAGAAGGCTGGTCGCGGACGTGAGCGCCGTCACGCCGACAAGCAGGCCGATGCCTACGCCGCTGAAGGAGGGTGCCGCCGCCCTCGAGGCGCTAGGAGGGACGCGCGGCGAGTTCCTCGACATGATCAGCGTCACGCTGCCGAAGGCCGCGCTTATCGACGGTCTGAAGGCACTGCGCGAGGCCGGGCTCGAGATGCTCACCGACATCCACGGCATGGACTACCTTACGTATCCTGGGCACCACGGCAAGCGCTTCGCTGTCATCTACAACGTTCACGACGTCGCGGCCACCTCGCGACTGTTCGTACGCGTTGAACTCGACGATGGCGAGTCGCTGCCGACCAGCACCGGGCTGTGGCCGGGCGCCGCCTTCCTCGAGCGTGAGACGTTCGACATGATCGGCGTCGAGTTCGACGGGCACCCCGACCTGCGCAAGATTCTCACGCCCGAAGACCTCGACGGGCACCCGCACCGCAAGGACTTCCCGCTTGGCGAAACGCCGACCCTCTTCAACGAGGGCCGCTTCCTCGACCCGGCCACGTTCCGGGCCGGCCTCACCGGGCGCGACGAAGGCCTCACCGGCTGGAAGGGCGGCACCCGACACGGGACCGTGGCCACCCAGCCGACGCTGATCGATCCGATGATGGCGCGCTCGCTCAAGCGGGAGGCCGAACGGCAGGAAGGCGAGGGCGAAGAATGAGCTCACGGCTGCCGCCTGCGCCCACGCGCGCCGATGACCGCATCCCACGCCTCGGTGACTTCGAGACCAGGCACATGCGCATCAACGTCGGGCCGCAACACCCCAGCACGCACGGGGTGCTAAGGCTGGTCGTCGACCTCGACGGCGAGCGCATCGTGAGGCTCAAGCCGTACGTCGGATACCTCCATACCGGCTTCGAGAAGACCATGGAGAACCGCACCTACCAACAGGGGATCACCTACTCGAACCGCATGGATTACGTCAACGGCTTCGGCCACGACCTCGCCTACATCCTGGCCGTGGAGAAGCTCATCGGCGCGCGCGTGCCCGAAAGGGCGCAGCGGGTGCGCGTGATCCTCACCGAGCTCAACCGCATCGCCAGCCACCTCGTCTTCTTCGGGACGACGCTGCTCGACATGGGCGCGTTGACGCCGTTCTTCTACACCATGCGTGAGCGCGAGACCCTGCAGGACATCTTCGAGGCCGTTACCGGCGTGCGCATGAACTACGGTTACTACCGCGCCGGCGGGCTTTACCGTGACGTACCCGACGGTTTCGACCAGGCGGTTCGCGCCTTCGGCGCCAGCTTCCCGCGCTACCTCGAGCAGTACGACACGCTGTTCATGGAGAACGACATCCTCATCGCGCGCACCAAGGGCGTGGCGGTGTTGTCCCGCCAACAGGCGATCGACTACTGCCTCACCGGCCCCAGCATGCGCGCCAGCGGCGTCGCGCTCGACTTCCGCAAGGCGCAGCCGTACTCCGGCTACGAGGATTACGACTTCGACGTGCCGGTCTTCGAACAGGGCGACATCTTCGCGCGCCTGATGGTGCGGCGCGTCGAGATGGCCGAGAGCCTGCGCATCGTCGAGCAGGCGCTCGACCGGCTCGAGCCGGGCCCCATAATCGACCCCGACCGGCGCGTCAGCCTCCCGCCGCGACGCGAACTCGAGACCTCGATGGAGGCCGTGATCTTCCACTTCAAGCTGGTGACTGAAGGTTTCCACCCGCCGCGCGGCGAGGTCTACGTGCCGACCGAGAGCGCCCGCGGTGAGCTCGGCTACTACCTCGTGAGCGACGGCGGCTCGATGCCGTACCGCGTCAAGGTGCGGGCCCCGAGCCTAGCGAACCTCCAATCGCTCGAGGTCTCGAGCCTCGGGGGCCTGTTCGCCGACATGGTCATCAACATCGCCAGCTTCGATCCAGTGCTAGGAGACGTCGACAAGTGATCGAGCTGGACACCGCCCCTCCCTTCTTCGCCGACAAGCCAGACGTGCTGCAGGAGATCCTCAACCGCTACCCGCCGGAAGGCAGGCGCAGCGCGCTGATGCCGTTGCTCTGGGAAGTACAGGACGCTGAGCGCCACATCGCCGAGGCGAGGATCAACGAGATCGGGCAGATCCTGGGCATCACCGCCACCGAGGTGAAGGGTGTGATGAGCTTCTACTCCACCTATCACGACCACCCGGTCGGCACCTACCACCTACAGGTCTGCTCCACGCTGTCGTGCGCGCTGGCCGGCTCGGACGAGATGTTCGACTACCTGTCAGACGAGCTTGGGCTGGTCAACGGCGAGCGCGACCGCGATGGGCGCTTCAGCCTGCAGAAGGTCGAATGCCTCGGCTCGTGCGGGACGGCGCCGGTGTTGCAGATCAACGACACCTACTTCGAGCGGGTTACGCGCAGCCGCTGCGCCCACCTCATCGCAGCCATGCGCGAAGGTGAGACTCCCGAGCCGTGGCGCGAGCGCGGCGGCGACACCGAGGGCGAAGAGAAGGCCAAGCCGTTCGGCGCCACGGGCACGAGTGAGGACGGCGAGCGATGACCGACGCCACCACCACGCCCGCCCTCGACAAGCCGGCCCCGATCCTCAGCCGGCACGATAAGCGCTACCGGGTGACGATGTACCGC
>DASROV010000483.1:0-3351 GCA_035646755.1 Trueperaceae bacterium
GCCGAGCACACCGGCCAGCAGCTCTTCGAAGAGCGCGGTGGCGCCCGTCAGGTAGGGGGCGCTCGAGCCGTCTTCGATGGCCTTGCGGATCTCGCGGCTGGCGTCGAAGAGCGTCGCGATGGCCCTAGGCGTGTTGAGGTCGTCGTTCATGGCGGCCGCGAAGGCGGTCCTGGTGGCGCTGAAGGAGCCGTCGTCAGAGTCGACGCTTTGGCGAGAGGCGGCGCCCTCGGCCGGGCCATGCGCCGCGCCGAGGCGTTCCAGCCGGTCGACTACGGTCGCGTACGTCTCGCGCAGCCGTCGGAGCCCCTGGGCGGAGCCGAGCAGGCTCTCGTCGGAGAAGTCGGAGACACTGCGGTAGTGCGACGCCAGCAGGTGGAAGCGGACGGCGATAGGGTCGTGCACGTCGAAGAGCGCCTCGAGGGTGACGAAATGATTCTTCGACTTCGCCATCTTCTCGCCGCCGAGCGTGATCATGTTCCAGTGGAGCCAGGTGCGGGCGAACGGCCTGCCTGCCGCGGCGGCCTGCGCCAGCTCGCACTCGTGGTGCGGGAATACCAGGTCGAGCCCGCCGCCGTGGATGTCGAACTCATCACCGAGGTACTTCGTGCTCATCACCGTGCACTCCAGGTGCCAGCCGGGGAAGCCCGGCCCCCAGGGGCTGTTCCAGCGCATGATGTGCCCCGCCTCGGCCCGCTTCCAGAGCGCGAAGTCCCTTGGGTCGTCCTTGTCGCCGCGAACCTCGACCCGGGTGCCCTCGACGAGCTCCTCGGTATCGCGGCCCGACAGCTCGCCGTAGCGGTCCCAGGCCGAGACGTCGAAGTAGACGCTGCCGTCGCGCTCGTAGGCCGCGCCCGCCGCGAGGAGTTCCTCGACCAGTTCGACCTGCTCGCCGATGTGGCCCGAGGCGCGCGGCACGATGCTCGGCCGCCTGATGTTGAGCGCGGCCATGGCGTCGAAGTAGCTCCAGAAGTACTTCTCGGCAACCTCCATGGGTTCGATGCGCTCGAGCTTGGCGCGCTTGAGGAGCTTGTCTTCGCCGGCATCGTCGTCGGTGAGGTGGCCGACGTCGGTGATGTTGGTGACCAAGCGAACCGAGTAACCCTCGTGCTCGAGCCAACGCCGCAAGACGTCGAAGACTATGGGGCCCCTGGCGTGGCCAAGGTGCGGGTCGGAGTAGACGGTGGGTCCGCACATGTACATGCCGACCTTGCCAGGCACGACGGGATCAAGCGGTTCCTTGGCGCGATTAAGCGTGTTGTAGAGCTCGAGTGGCACCGGCTCCTCCGGGTCAGGGCGCACGGCGCCCGTCGGTTGTAAGAGGTCTCGTGATCGCTAGGGCAGGTAAGGACCGGCTTTCGAACACGGTCGTGTCCTGCCCACCGGCCGCAACTCGCTAGCGCGAGGTCAAGAGGCCGCGCGCGGCGTGCCGCGAACAGCAACCTCTAAGACATCGCCGGCCCTGACGAAACATGTGGCACTCTACCACGGCGCCGGCCGGCCGAAAACCGGCTTCTGAGGGTGCGCGTCCCGTGCCGCCATTCGCGAGCCGACCTCGTGAGCTAACGTCGGGATATGCCCTACCTGACGCCGGCCGGCCCGGCCAGCTTCGAAGCGGTGATCGACAACTCGCGCTTCATCGCCGAGGTCGCGCCCGTGGCGTCGGTCGAAGCGGCACTCGAGCTGCTGGCCAGGGCTAAAGCGCAGCATCCTGCCGCCAGCCATCACTGCTTGGCGTACAAGGTGGGCGACGAGATGCGCTTCTCAGACGATGGTGAGCCGGCCGGAAGCGCCGGCCGGCCGATACTCGAGGTCATCTTGAAGCGGGGCCTCGACCGTTGCGCGGCGGTCGTCGTCAGGTACTTCGGCGGCAAGAAGCTCGGCGTCGGTGGCTTGCTGAGGGCTTACGGCGGCACCGCGGCGAAGGCTTTCGATGCCGCCGGCAGCCACGAGGTGCTCGACCGGGAACGCTTGGAGATCCGCGCGCCGTTCGCGGCAGTCGATGCGGTGCTGAGGGCGCTCGGCTCGGCCGCGAGCGACGTCGCCACACGGTTCGACGAACGGGGACTCGTCGCGGTCGTCGACGTGCTTACGTCAGAACGCGACGCCCTCGAGGAGCACTTGGCCGAGTTGACCCGCGGTGCGGCGAGCGTGCAGACGCTGTCCGACTTCACGTAAGCGCGTCGCCTACGCGCGGCGGCGCTAATCTGGTGCAAGCTTGAGACGACCGCCCGTCCTCGATGGGTAGCCCGGAGGGTCGAGCGTCGGCAGGAAGGGAACGTGCGAATGTCAGGGATGCAACGAGACAAGCGAAACCTAGCGCCGCGCCCGCTGGTCGTGGCGGGAGTCGTGGTCAGCGCCGTCCTGCTGCTACTTGCCGGCTGCGCGCCGCGGGCCACCGAGCAGCAACGACCGCTGGTAGCGATAATGAACGCCCCGGCCGACGTGGCTCTCGAGGGCAGCGCCGAGACGATCCAGGCCCAACTCGAGCGGGACGAGGGCCGCTCGTTCGACATGGTAAGTGGCTTCACGATGCGGTTCCTCGAGTCGCACAACGACCTCTTCCACAGCCGTGCAGCGCCTTCGGCCGCGCGCATAGCAAGGACGCAAGGGGCGCAGCTCGCGATCATGATCGGGGCGCCCGTCCTCGAGCGCGCTGTGACGGTCTCGCGTGACGAGGCGTCACGGCGCGTCGACGTGTCGGTCGCGCTTGAAGCGCAGGTGGTAGACCCGAAGACCGATGCAGTGGTCCAGACCTTACGCACGCGCACCCACCAGGGGTCGCGCGTCGAGGCCAACGACGAGCCGCTGCCTGAGCCGAACGACGACGCTACCGTCGTCGCGCTCATGGAGAGCGCCGCGCCCGAGTTGGCCAAGTCGTTGGCCGCCGAACTCCCTTACCTGTTCAGCGAACTGCTCATTGGAAGTAGCGGCGGATGATCTCCTGGTAGGAGAGGGGAAGGTCGCCCTCGGTGAGAGCCTCCTCCGCCGCGCTCTGGTAGTCGGCCGCCGAGCGGCCGGGCGGCAAGGCCACGTCCGTATCTCCCGGTAGACGCACCGTGCCCGCGGGGTTCTCGGGCCCGTCTTCAAGCACCCCTTCAAGGAAGTCGGGCTGAGTCTGCTCGCCCTCGGCCACGCCCGCCTCCTGCTCGTTGCCGGGGCCGGCACCGGCGCCGCCGGCGTCGAGCGGGTCCGAGGAGCTACCGTCGCCGCCGCCGGCCTGGAACCCGCTCTCGCCCTGCTCGGCCTCGCTGCCCGGTTCACCGCCGGGCGCCTCGCCTTGGCCACCCTGCGGTTCGTTCTCGCCCCCGCCGCCTGGCTGCTCGGCGCCTTCCTCGCCTGGCTCCTCACCGC
>DASROV010000484.1:0-2510 GCA_035646755.1 Trueperaceae bacterium
ACCACTCCCAGAACCCCGAGACGCACTTCGTGCACACCGCCGGGCTCAAGGTCGTCTACCCCTCCACCCCAGCCGACGCGTCGGGCCTGTTGCGCTCGGCGATTCGGGACGAGGATCCGGTCATCGTCATGGAGCCGAAGCGCCTTTACCGCGCCGTGCGCGAGGAGCTGCCTGAGGGTGAGCACCTCGTGCCCATCGGTAAGGCGGTGGTGAGGCGCGAGGGCGACGACGTCGTGCTTATCAGCTACGGCGGCAGCATGGCCGAGACGGCCAAGGCGGCCGCGGCCCTAGTCGAGCAGGGCATCTCGCCTCACGTTATCGACCTGCGCTCGTTACAGCCATGGGACAGCGGTACCGTGCTGGAGGCCGTGGCGCGCGTCGGCCGTGTCGTGCTGGTGAGCGAGGCCCCGCGAACCACCGGCGTGATGAGCGAGGTCTCGGCGACCATCGCCGAAGAGGTGCTCGACTCGCTGTTGGCGCCGCCGCTGCGGGTTACTGGTTTCGACACGCCCTACCCGTACGCCCAGGACCGCGAGTACCTGCCCGGCCCCAACCGCATCCTCAAGGCCGTTGAGCGAGCGCTCAGCTACTGAGCGGCCCGCCGAGAGCGTTACCGATGCTTAGGAGAAGCGATGCCTAGAGAGTTGCTGCTGCCGGAACTGGCCGAATCGGTCGTCGAAGGCGAGATCGTGAAGTGGCTGGCGGCCGAGGGCGAGACCGTCGTCGAAGATCAGCCAGTAGTCGAGGTGATGACCGATAAGGTCACGGTGGAGCTGCCGAGCCCGTACTCCGGCGTGCTCGAGAAGCACCTGGCGGCGGAGGGTGACGTGGTCAAGGTGCATCAGGCGATCGCGCTGTTCGCCGACGACGTGGCGGCCGCCACGGCCGGTGACGGTGCGCCCGCGAAGGCTGCGACCGGGCAAGGAGCAACCAGCGTCCAGGCCGCCGAGGAACGTTCGATCGTCGAGAGCGGCGCGCAGGACGAGCCGGACGACGGCGACAGCCTCAGCCTGTTCAAGCCGGGTGACAAGGGCGAAGACGGCCCTGTCTACACCATCAAGCGACCGGCCGGCGGCGGGGATGGCGCGGTCTCGGCGACAAGCGCGACCGTCGCCAGCAGAGGGCAGGCGACGCCGGAAGCCCCAACCGCGCGCGGACCGCACGGCCGGGTGCTGGCGGTGCCGGCGGCAAGGAAGCTGGCCCGCGAACTTGACATCGACATCGCCGGCGTGCCGGGGAGCGGTCCCAACGGCCGCGTGCGGGTCGACGACGTGCGCAGCCACGCCGCGGGCGACGGCCTTGCGAACGGCGTAGCCGGCGCCGCGACGCTGTCCAAGCGCGGCAAGACAGTTCACAAGACCCCGGACGGCTACGAAGAGCTCGAGGAGCGTGTGCCGGTGCGAGGCTTGCGACGGGTAATCGCCAACCAGATGGTCGCCTCGCACCTGCAGACCGTGCGGACCCTGCACGTCGACGAGGCCGACGTAAGCGACCTGGTACGACTGCGCGAGCGCCTTAAACCGGCCGCGGCCAAGCGTGGCGTCAAGCTGTCGTACCTGCCGTTCATCATGAAGGCGGTGGCCGCTGCGCTCGACGAGTACCCCGCGCTCAACTCCAGCCTCGACGAGGACGCCAACGAGATCGTGCTCAAGCACTACGTCAACCTCGGGCTGGCCGTGGCTACCGCCGCCGGGCTGGTGGTGCCGGTGGTGCATGACGTGCCCAACCGCTCGTTCCTGGAGCTGGCCGACGAGGTCGACCGCCTGGCGACGGCCGCTCGTGATGGCACGCTGACGGCTGATGACGTCAAGGGCGGCACCTTCTCGATAACCAACATCGGCAGCCTCGGCGGCCTGTTCTCGTTCCCGATTATCAACGTGCCGGAAGCCGCCATCCTCGGCGTGCACACGATCAAGAAGCGCCCGGTGGTGCTCGCCGACGACAGCATCGTGGCGCGCTCGATGATCTACCTCAGCCTGTCGTTCGACCACCGCCTCGTCGACGGGGCGGAAGGTGCGATGTTCACGGGCCGGGTCATACAGCTGCTGGAGACGCCGGAGGAGCTCTTCCTCGACCTGTGAGGCCGTTACGTGCTGACCGCGATGCTCGCCTAGGACCACAGCGGCCGCTAGGTTGCGTCTCGTCAGGGAACGAGCCGGGTTCGTATTGGCCCGGTCTGCGGACATTCTGTTAACTCGATGCGAGCCGAGCGAACCCCGATTGTCGTAGTGCTAGCCGGGCCAAATGGGGCAGGGAAAAGTACAGCTGCCGCACGGTTGCTGAAGGGGGCGCTGTCGGTCGAAGAGTTCGTGAACGCCGACGTAATCGCTCAAGGCCTATCCGCCTATCGGCCTGAGGCGGCCGCAGTCGCAGCGGGCCGGATCATGCTCGACCGGCTGCGGCAGGGTGGCCATCATGTGCCCGAAGACGTGATCAGGCGTCGCTTCAGGTCAGGACTTCGCAACCTCTTCGTGGTCTATAAAGAATTTACCGACGGCTGGGTCGTTTAC
>DASROV010000485.1:0-7712 GCA_035646755.1 Trueperaceae bacterium
CACATAAACGTGCACGTCTTCGCGCGCGGGATGCTGGTCCATCTGACGACCCGGATCTTCTTCGAGGACGAAGAGGGGAACCGGTCGGACGCGGTACTAAGCGCCCTTCCCGAGGCCCGCCGACAGACACTGCTGGCGCGCCGCGAGGACGAGGGTTCCCGCGGCGACCTTGTCGTTTACCGGTTCGACATCAGGCTGCAGGGCGAAGGGGAAACGGTCTTCTTCGAGCCATGATGGACTCTCGCTGCCCACTCCCGGCTCGCTGCCCGCCTCCGGCGCCGTTTCGCCCATGAGCTTCTCCCCCGCCGACTCGGCGCTTTTCGCTCCCCTCTTCACCGACCTCCGCGTCGCCAAGCTGTTCGGTGACGAGGCCATGCTGGCGCGGATGGTCGAGTTCGAAGCGGCGCTGGCGCGCGTCGAGGGGCGCCTCGGGGTGATTCCTGCCGCGGCGGGCGAGGAGCTGGCCGGCGCCCTTAGTGGCTTGCAGCTTGCTTCGCTCGACATCGGGCGACTGGCCGGCGACACCGCTCGCGACGGCGTGCCGGTACCGGGGCTGCTCGGGCAGTTGCGAGAGCGCTTGCGTGAGACGGCGCCCGGGGCGGAGCCGTACTTGCACTGGGGAGCTACCAGCCAGGACGTCATGGACACCGCCTTCGTCCTGCAACTGCGCGCCGCGCTCGAGGTGCTCGCTGAGACGCTCGAGCAGACCATCGACCGCCTGAGCGGGCTTGCCCGGGCCCACCGCCTCACGCCCATGCTCGGCCGCACCCACGGCCGGCATGCGGTGCCTATATCCTTCGGGCTGAAGGTGGCTGGTTGGCTGGCCCCGCTGCTGCGACACCAGGAGCGGCTCGACCAGCTCCGGCGGCGCGTGCTGGTACTGCAACTGGGTGGGGCCGCGGGGACACTGGCGCCACTTGGTACGTCCGCCTCCGACGTTCGGGCAGCCTTGGCGGCTGAGCTGGGCCTGGGGTCATCGACGGTGCCGTGGCATACCGCCCGCGACGGCTTCGCTGAGCTAGCAGGCTGGCTGGCGGCGGTGAGCGGCTCGCTGGCGAAGGTGGCGCAAGACGTGATCCTGCTGAGCCAGGAGGAGGTCGCCGAGGTGCGGGAGTCGGCCGGCGGCGGTGGCTCGAGCACCATGCCGCAGAAGAGCAACCCGATCCGCAGCGAGATGATCATCGCCGCGGCCAGGGCAAACGCCGGGCTGGTGTCGACGATGCACCACGCGCTGATCCAGGAGCACGAACGCGCCACACATGGCTGGCAGCTCGAGTGGACGGCGCTGCCTCAGATGGTCGCTTACGCCTCGTCGGCCCTTGAGAAGGGCGCCGAGCTGGCGGGGGCGCTGGTGGTGAACGAAGAGCGGATGCGCCTGAACCTTGAGGCCACGAACGGACTGGCGTGGTCCGAGGCGCTCACCTTCGCCCTTGCCCGGCACTTGCCGCGGACCCGCGCCGCGGAGCTCGTCGCCGAATCGGCTCGCCGCTCCCGGAATGAGGGCTTGCACCTCTTCGCCGCCGCGCGCGAGATGACAGACGCGCCGGTCGACTGGGAGGGGCTGCGCGACCCAGCCGGTTCGCTGGGCGCAGCGGGCGAACTGGTCGACGCGCTGCTGAGTCAGGTCGAGGGAAGGGATGACGAGTAGTGGGTTCGCTGCGAGAAGTCGTGATAGTGAACTCCGTGAGGACGCCGATCGGGCGGCTGAGGGGTGCGCTGCCGCAGGTGAGGCCCGACGACCTGGCGGCCCTGGTGATCCGCGAAGCGGTGGGCCGCTCCGGAGTGGAGCCCGGTGAGATCGAAGAGGTCTACCTTGGCTGCGCCAACCAGGCTGGAGAGGACAACCGCAACGTGGCGCGTATGGCCGCCCTCCTTGCGGGCCTGCCAGAATGCGTTGCCGGCGTGACCGTCAACCGGCTGTGCGCCAGCGGCCTCACGGCCGTCAACCAGGCGGCCAGGGCCATCGCGGTGGGAGAGGGCGACGTGTTCGTCGCCGGCGGGGTGGAGAGTATGACGCGCGCGCCCTACGCCCTCGCCAAGAACCCCGTCCCGTTCGGGCCTGCCGGCAACGCCACGGCCTGGGATACCAGCCTGGGTTGGCGCTTCCCCAACCCCGCGCTCGCGGCGCTCTACCCGCTGGAGGCGATGGGCGAGACGGCCGAGAACATCTGGCAGGCGAGTCGCGCCGCTGAGATTCGTGGGGGCGAGATCTCCCGGGAGGAGCAAGACCGTTTCGCACTGCAGAGCCACGCCCGCGCCGTGGCGGCGATCAACGCCGGGCACTTCGAGGAGGAGATCGTGCCGGTCGAGATCCCTGGGCGCACCGGGGAGCCCCAGGTGGTAAGCGTCGATGAGCACCCGCGTTACACGCGCAGCGAGGCCGGGTTCGAGCTGGCAACGAGCCTCGAGCAGTTGGCGAAGCTGCAGCCGGCATTCCGCGAGGGAGGAACGGTCACTGCCGGCAACTCCAGCGGCATGAACGACGGGGCAGCCGCACTGGTGCTCATGGCGGCCGACAAGGCGCGCGCGTTGGGGATCGAGCCTCAGGCCCGCTGGCTCGCTTCGGGAGCCACCGGAATCGACCCCAGGGTGATGGGGCTGGGGCCCGTCGAGGCGACCCGCAAGGCGCTGCGCCGCGCTGGTATCGACCTTGAACAGGTCGACCTGGCCGAGCTAAACGAGGCGTTCGCCGTGCAGTCGCTGGCCGTTCTGCGCCAGCTGGGGCTATCCGAGGAGATCACCAACGTCAACGGCGGGGCGATCGCGCTTGGTCACCCGCTCGGATGTTCGGGCGCGCGCATACTCACCACCCTTCTGCACGAGATGAAGCGGCGAGCGGCGAACGGGGCGCCGATGCGCTTCGGCTTGGCGACGCTGTGCGTGGGCGTGGGACAGGGGGAGGCCACGGTAGTTGAGTTCCTGCCGGCCGAGGTCCCCGCATGAAGAGGGTGCCCGTGATCACCGCCGACGAAGCGGCGAAGCTGGTGAAGCGCGGCGACACGTTGCTGGTTGGGGGGTTCGGGATGACCGGAAACCCGGTGCATCTTGTCCACGCGCTCGCAGAGACGGATATAGATGACCTCACCTACGTTGGCAACAACGTCGGTGAGCCGGGGCTGGGTGGCGGGCGGCTACTGCGCAACGGCCAGTTGAGCAAGGCCATAGGCTCCTACTTCACCAGCAACCCCGAGGCTGTCGAGGCTGCCCAGAGCGGGGCTGTGAGCGTCCAACTGCTGCCGCAGGGAAGCCTCGCCGAGGCGTTGCGCGCCGGCGGCGCCGGACTCGGCGGCTTCTTCACCCCAACGGGAGCCGGCACCAAGGTCGCCGAGGGCGCCGAGACCCGCGAGTTCGACGGCGTCCTGCACGTGTTCGTTCCTGGCTTGCGCGGCGATGTCGCCTTCGTGCGCGCCTGGCGGGCCGACACGGCAGGCAACCTCGTCTACCGGATGACGGAGCAGAACTTCAACCGGGCGATGGCGACCGCGGCCACCACGGTCATCGCCGAGGTCGAGGAGATCGTGGCGGTGGGTGAGCTCGCTCCGGAGTCCATTCACACGCCGTGCAGCTTCGTCGACTTCCTCGTGCAAGCGACGCTCACCGAGGAGGACCTGGGTTCCTCTGCCGCCGTGGAGAGGCGGGACAGCGGGCGGCAGGAGCGGGAGCGCATCGCGGCACGGGCTCTGCAGGAGTTCTCACCGGGCGACATCGTCAACCTAGGTATCGGGATCCCCACGCTCGTTGCCGACCTGATCACGCCCGAACACCGCATCATCCTCCACACCGAGAACGGCATGCTGGGCGTCGGGCCGGCCCCGGATTCGGGCGGCGCCATGGACTACCCGGTGAACGCCGGCAAGATCCCGGTGACGGCTCTGCCGGGCAGCAGTTACTTCGACAGCGCCGAGTCGTTCGCGATGATCCGTGGCGGTCACGTCGACGTGGCGGTGATGGGCGGGCTGCAGGTCGACGCCCATGCGAACCTCGCCAACTGGGCGGTCCCGGGCAAACCTCTGCTCGGAGTTGGTGGCGCCATGGATCTGGCTTCCGGAGCGAAGCGACTCATCGTCACCATGAGCCATACCAACAAGGACGGCAGCCCCAAGATCGTCGAGGAATGCGACCTGCCCCTTACCAGTCATGGCGCGGTCGACACCGTGATCACCGAACTGGCGGTGTTCGGCTTCGTTGACGGCATGCTCACCCTGACCGAGCTCATGCCCGGCGCGACCCTCGAGCAGGCTCGCGCCGCGACCGGTGCCGACTTCGAGGTGGCGTTATGACGGCAATTCATCGCGTCGCTCCGGGAGGTGGCATGAGGTGAGCGGGTCGCGACTCGACTTCGGTGGGCCCAACGAGTCGCGATGAAAGGAGGAAGTGGCCAAACTTAGGCAACGGACGGTGATAGCGCCGCGGGCTGAAATCTATTTCAGCAAGATGATGGAGGAACGATGTACAGAAGAGCGTCAATCAGAGCGATCCTTGGACTCCTGCTGGCAGTGGTCCTCACCACCGGGACGGCCTTCGCGCAGGACGAGGCCCCGGAGTCGATAAAGATCGGCTACGCGATCTCCAAGTCGGGTCCGTTCGTGGGCGGGGCCAGTGTCACGACCCTGCCGAACTACCAGCTATGGGTACACGACGTCAACGAGAGGGGCGGCATCTTACTTTCGGAGTACGGCGTGCGCGTGCCCATCGAGGTCATCGAGTACGACGACCGCAGCTCCTCGGAGGAGGCGATTCAGGCGGTCCAACGCCTCATCAACCAGGATGAGGTCGACTTCATCCTGCCGCCGTGGGGTACCGGCATGAACCTGGCCGTGGCGCCACTGCTGAACCGCGCCGGCTATCCGCATCTGGCGGTTACGTCCGTGACGGACAGGGCCCCCGAGTTGGCTCAACGCTGGAACAACGCGTTCTTCTTCCTCGGCACCTCGACGCAGGGGTCCGAGGCCCTCGTTGACATGCTCTCTGCCATGCGTGAACGCGGCGAGGTGGGCTCCAAGGTAGCCATGGTCGCCGCTTCCGATGAGTTCGGCATCGAGCTCTCCAACGCGGCGCGCGACAGCTTCGGCGCTGCCGACTTCGAGCTGGTTTACGACAGGAGCTACCCGGGAGGCACGCAGGACTTCCAGAGCATCGTTGGCGAGGTGGCGCGTCTAGAGCCCGACATCTTCGTCGCTTTCAGTTACCCGCCCGAGACGTTGGCCATCACCGACGCGGCCATGGTCCTCGACTTCAACCCTACCGTCTACTACACTGCCGTCGGCACCGCGTTCCCGCTCTTCGTCAACCGCTTCGGCGACGCCGCCGAGGGTGTAATGGGGATCGGCGGCTGGGACGCCAATTCACCCCTCATCCAGGAGTACCGCGACCACCACATCGACGTTATCGGCGCCGCGCCCGACCGCTGGGCCAGCCCCAACACCTACGCCAGCTTGCAGGTCCTCGAGCAGGCAATCGAGCGCGTCGGCCGCATCGACCGTGCAGCGGTGATCGAGGAGATCGCCACCGGCACCTTCGACACCGTCCTCGGTGAAGTGACCCTGCAGGACGGCCTCCTCACCAAGCTGTGGTGGGTCGGGCAGTGGCAAGGCGGCGAGTTCGTCGCTCTGGCGCCTATCGAGCGTGAAGGCATAGGCGAAGCGATCGTCCCGAAGCCGGAGTGGCCCGAGGCGGAGTGAGCCAGTGATCGCCGCCGATATCGCCATCACTGGTCTGATAGTTGGCGGGGTCTACTCGCTCATCGCCATCGGTCTGACGCTCCAGTACGGCGTCGCCCGCATCCTGAACCTCGCCTACGGCGAGACCTTCGTTGCCTCGGCCTTCGGCGCCTACTGGCTTTACGACTCCCTCTCCATGAGCCCGCTCGTCGGGCTCGTGGTGATCCTTCCCGCAGCCTTCATCGTCAACTGGCTCATCTACAGCTTCCTGTTGACACCGTTGGTGCGTCGGGCCGCGAACCGGGACGCGCTCGAGGTTGACAGCATCCTCTTCACCTTCGGCTTGCTGTTCGTCGTCCAGGGCGTCCTGCTGGTCATCTTCGGCGGCCAGTACTACAGCTACTCCTATCTGGCTGTTCCACTCGACTTTCTGGGAAGCGTCGTGCCGGTTAACCGGCTCATCGCGTTCGGCGTCGCCGTGGCGCTGGGCCTGGTCCTCTATCTCCTGCTCGTTCGCTCCCGCATCGGCACCGCGGTGAGGGCGGTCGCGGTCGACCCACGTTCGGCGTCGCTTGTCGCCATCAACGTGCGCTCCGTCTCCGCTCTGGCGTTCGCCGTTGGCGGGACTCTTTGCGCGGCTGGCGGGGCGCTCATCAGCATGTTTTATACCTTCAACGCCTCGATGGGCGTGGCGTTCACGATGAAGGCCCTGATCGTGGTGATCATGGGCGGGGTGGGGAACGTGCTCGGAGCGCTCGTCGCGGGGCTGCTCCTCGGTGTGGCCGAGACCTCGGTCTCGCGCCTCATCGACCCAGGGCTCACCCTCGCCGCCACTTTCCTGCTGTTCATACTCGTGTTGCTGGTCAGGCCAACTGGCCTGTTCGGAAGGTCGAGTTGACGGTTTCGGGGCCTT
Organism: Trueperaceae bacterium; assembly: GCA_035646755.1. Lineage (GTDB taxonomy): Bacteria > Deinococcota > Deinococci > Deinococcales > Trueperaceae > DASRWD01. The sequence goes on from DASROV010000485.1 coordinate 6,574, forward strand.
GGCGGGGGACTGCATGAACCGGCCGCGTTGGCTGGTCCCGGCGCTGTTGACCGTGGCGGCGGCTCTGCTGGCGCCGCTGCCGTTCATCGTCAACGACTACTACCTGTCGTTGGGGATCAGCCTCCTCAACTACTCGATCCTCGCCACCGCCTGGGCGCTCTTCTCCGGTCCCACCCGCTACATCAGCCTCGCCACGGTCGCCTTCTTCGGTATCGGTGCCTACACGGTGGCTGTCCTCTACGAGACGCTCCCGCTCGCGCTTTTACTCGTGGCGGTGATCCTCGTAGCGGCCCTGTTGGCCGCGGTGGTCGGCCTGTCCACCCTGCGGCTGTCCGGCGTCTACTTCGTGATCTTCACCTTCGGGCTGGCCGAGTTGATCCGCCAGCTCGTCACCTGGTTCGAGGTGAATGTCTCGCGCTCTCTAGGGCGCTACATCTTCGTCGAGTACGGGTCGAGCGTGATCTACTGGCAGCTGCTTGGACTGGCGCTCCTGGTGTTCGTGGGCGGCTGGTTCCTGAAGCGTTCACGCTTCGGGTTGGCGCTCAGGATGATCGGCGACGACGAACCGGTGGCGCGCCACGCCGGAGTCGAAACGACCAGGGTGAAGTTGCTTACCTTCATCCTGGCCGCCGTGGTCATGGCACTATGCGGCGCGGTAATGGCGCCTCGCTGGGTCTACCTAGATCCGGTAATCGCCTTCAACCCCACGCTCTCCTTCGAGGTGGTGATCATGGCGTTGCTGGGCGGCGCGAACAGCTTGTTCGGTCCGCTGCTCGGCGCCGTGCCGTTGGTGCTGCTGTTCGAGGCGATCACCGCCAACTTCCCCAACACCTTCAGCATCCTGCTCGGCGTGGTTTTCATCGCCATCGTCTATTTCCTGCCTAAGGGCGTTCTGGGTCTGGTAGCTGGGCTCCGTCTGCGGCGTGGAAGCGTTTCCACGAGCGGCTTTGACGCCGACTCGGCCGTTGCCCTCTCGGGCGCAGTGGCCGACAGCGGGCAGGGCGCCGCGGCTTCAGCACCGACCGCCGCTGTGAGCGCACCGTCTGGCGAGCCTGGCGAACCTCTGCTCGAGGTGCGTGGCCTCAGGCGGACCTTCGGCGGCCTGGTCGCCGTGAGGTCGCTCGACCTCGAGCTACACG
>DASROV010000486.1:0-5304 GCA_035646755.1 Trueperaceae bacterium
GATGTAGAGCACGTCGTCGACCTCGCGGCTGAGCGACGAGCCCTTGACGTTGAGCACGGCCAGCGTCTTGGCGCCGCGGCGCTTGGCCTCGCGCAGGGCTTCGAGCGTGTCGATGGTCTCCCCCGACTGCGAGACCGCGACGCATAGCGTGCGCTCGTCGATCACCGGCTCGCCGTAACGGAACTCGCTGGCGACCTCGGTGCTGGCCGGCAGCCGCGCCAGGCGGTTGATGAGCACCTCACCGACCATGCCGGCGTACGAGGCGGTGCCGGCCGCGGTTATCACTACCTTGTCGATGCCGAGCGGGTCGAGTGCTAGGCCGAGATCGACGTCGGTGCCGTTGGCCGCGAAGCGCCCGAACAGCGTGTTCTGCAGCACCGTCGGTTGCTCGTAGATCTCTTTGAGCATGTAGTGCTCGAAGCCGCCCTTCTCGGCGGCCTCCGCGTCCCACTCCACGAGCGTCATGGGGCGCTCGACGGGCGCGCCGCTAAGGTCGGTGAGCGTGACGCCGTCGGCGCGCAGCTCGGCGACGTCGCCGTCGAGCAGGTAGATGACGTCCCGGGTGTATGGCAGTAGCGCCGGCACGTCGCTGGCGAGGTAGGTCTCGCCCTCGCCGAGTCCTATCACCAGCGGGCTGGTGTTGCGTGCCGCGACCAGCAGGTCGTGGTCGGCGTGCGTTACCACCAGGGCGTAGGCGCCGTCGACCTGGCGCAGGGCCGCGCGCACGGCCTCGGCGAGGTCGCCGCTGCCGGCCGCGTAGGTGTCTTCGATGAGGTGAACCAGCACTTCGGTGTCGGTCTCGGAGAGGAACTCGTGACCGGCGGCGCTGAGGCGCTCGCGTAGCTCGACGTAGTTCTCGATGATGCCGTTGTGGATGACGGCCAGGCGGCCGTCCTCGGAGAGGTGGGGGTGGGCGTTGACGTCGTTGGGGCGCCCGTGGGTGGCCCAGCGCGTGTGGCCGAGGCCGAGGCCGCCTTTCGGCATGCCCGCGGCCACGGCGTCCTTCAACACTTGCAGCTTGCCCGCGCGCTTGACGGCGTTGAGCCGCCGCCTATCACTATGGCCCGGCCCGCCGCCCGGCTCGACGACCACCAGGCCGGCCGAGTCGTAGCCGCGGTACTCCAGCCTCGACAGACCGTCGAGGATCACGGCGGCAGCCTGTCGTTGACCTACGTATCCGACGATTCCACACATGTTAGAGAAGTCCTTTCACGAGCTAACCAACGGGCGCGTCCACCCCTGGACGGGCCAGGAGTGCGCTGTTTGGTTTCTTACTGGTCGGGTTCGAAGTGAACCGGTAAGGCCGGGTGGATAACCGGCTTGCCGTGGTAGTAACCCCGGACGTGCTCACGAGTGAGGGGGTGTGCTCAGGAGGGGCCCGCAGACTTGAATCTCGCGCTTTGGTTCCGCGTGCGTGGCTTGGCCGCTTGCGGCTCGCCTCGCGTTCGGAACGTATCTTCCAGCTCCTCTTCTTCGATCTCGGAAAAGGCCTGGAAGCCCTCCACCTCGTCACCAGCTTGCGCTGGGCTTGCGCTTCCTCGTGGTCCCGTTGTTCTCCGTATCACCTCCGTGGCGCTCGGCAGCAAGCCTGGGCTCGCAGCGGCTCGCACCAGCCCGCACCAGCTCGCATGAGCGCGCGAAGTCGAGGCGACTCTACCCAAGCCCAGATGAGCTAGGCAAGAGCTGCGGCTCGCCCCGTCAAGTTCGGCGCCGGCCGCACCTGGCTGCACCCAGGCATTGCGGCTACTCGACGGCATCCAGCCACGGCTCGCCGACCACCAGCCAGCCGTGAAGGCCAGAGTAGAGCCGGCGCGGGCCGGCCGCGAGGCCGTCGGTGGGTAGCAGCGGGTAGAGCAGGATCGAGCGGCCCTCGGCGATGAGCCGCGAGCGTTGGAAGGTCGAGGCGAGGCTGGCTGGCGCGTCGCGCGGCGGGTAGAAGATCTCGCGGGCGTTGGCCGGGTTGCGTTGGATAGGCAGCGAGGTTATCAGCGCGCCGAGCATGGCCAGGCCAAGTAACAGCCCACCGAGCCCGCCGAGCGCCTTGAAACCCCAGTGGGTGTGGCCTTGGCCGAGCCCGAGGCGCCGGCCGGCCAGGCCGAATACCAGGCCGAGCAGGAGCCCGAGAGCCACCGCAAGACCCGGGTTGCTGTTCGCGACGTTGATCAGCGGTCGCAGCAACAGCACGGCTCCGACGCCGACGAACAGCCCTATGAGCTTCTTGTGGGCCCCGACGGCGACGAACACCGCCACCATCAGGACCAACGCAGCGTCAAGCCAGGTGATAGTCACGCGCGGATATCGTAGCCCGCGTCCCTGACGGCCTTGATGACATTCCCCATAGCGGCGTCGACCTTCTCGTCGGTGAGGGCGCGTGCCGCGTCGCGGAAGCGCAGCCTCAGCGCCAAGCTGCGCTTGCCCGCCGGAAGCTGGCTGCCGCGATAGACGTCGAACGGCGCTATCGACTCGAGCTGCTCGCCGGCCGCGGCGGCACACAGCCCGCTCAGCTCGGCGTAGGTGACGGCTTCGGGGGCGATCACCGCGAGGTCGCGTTCGGCGTACGGCTGCCTGCTGAAGTCAGCGAAGTGAACCTCGCCAACGGCGAGGGGCAGCGCCAGCTCGGCGACGAACGTCTCGGCCAACTCGTAGCGCGCTTCGACGGCGGGATGGAGCCGGCCCGCGAAGCCCACCGGCACGCCTTGCCACACGACCTCGGCGGCCACCCCCGGATGAAGCTGCGCGAAGGACCCGGGGCGCAACTCGAGCTCCGCACCCATAAGGCCGGCGAGGCTCTCGAGCAGGCCCTTGAACTGGAAGAAATCGCCGCGCACGTCCGCTCGCCAGGCGCCGAGCTCGCTCGGCCCGCGGCTCAGCAGGCCCAGCCGCTCGTGTTCAGCGGTTAGGAACACCCTGCCGACCTCGAAGAAGGCCAGCGCCGGCTCATGCCGGTTGTGCTCGGCAGCGGCCAGCAGGCCGGGCAGCAGCGACGTGCGCAGCACGGCCTTGTCCTGCCCTTGTGGCGAGGCCAGCCGCACTACGGCTTCAGGGGCGTTGGCCCTGGCCAGCTCGGCTTCGCCGATGAAGACGTAGGTGATCGTCTCTTGGAGGCCGAGGGCCGCCAGCCGCTGCCGCAGTAAGCGGTGCGTTGGGTCGGTGGCGGGCGGCACGAACCGCATCTCGGGCACCGTCGAGCCGATGTGCTCGTAGCCGTGCAGGCGCGCCACCTCCTCGATGAGGTCTTCCTCGATCACGAGGTCGTAGCGCCAGCTCGGTGGTCGCACGCTCAACGAGGTCTCCCCCGACCCTTCTTGAGCAGCCGTCACCTCGCAGCCCAACGCCTCGAGGTAGCGGCGTTGGTCCGCCGCGGCGACGTCGAAGCCGGTGAGGAAACCCACCCGCGCTGGCGCCAGCGCGATCGGCTGGCGGCGGATGTCGGCGCCGGTCGCGCTGATGCCGGGATGAACCACGCCGCCCGCAACCTCGGCGATGAGCGCCGCGACCCGAGCTGAGGCCAGCGGTTGCAGGTTCGGATCGACGCCGCGTTCGAAGCGGGTGCGGGCGTCGGTGACCAGCTTGTGCCGCTTGGCGCCGCGGCGCACGGTGACCGGATCGAAGAGGGCGACTTCAAGGGCGACGGTGCTGGTGTCGGCCACCACGCTGTCGTGCAGGCCGCCCATGACGCCGGCCAGGCCGATCGCCTCGCTCGGCGCGCCGTGCTCACCGAGCTGGCCGGGCTGGCCGGGCTGGCCGGGCTCACCGTGCTCACGGTGCTCACCGTCCTCACCGTGCTCTCCGGGCGTGGCGATCACCAGATCATCGGCGTCCAGTTCGATGACCTCCTCGTTGAGCAGCGCCAGCTTCTCGCCCGCGCGCGCGCGGCGCACCTGGATGACACCGCCAGTTAGTGCCCGCAGATCGTAAGCATGGGAGGGTTGACCCAATTCGAACGTCACGAGGTTGGTCGCGTCGACGACGTTGTTGCGTGGGCGCAAGCCCAGAGCGGCCAGGCGGCGCTGCAGCCACACCGGGCTGGGGCCGACGCGCACGCCGTCGATGCGCCGCAACGTGAAGCGGGGCGAACCGCCCTCGTCCTCGACCTCGACGGTAAGGCCGTCGTCGTTGCCCGGGTCGCCCTGGTCGAGGCCGACAGCCGGGTGCTTTACCCGCCAGCCAAGCTTGGCGCCGACGTCACGCGCGACGCCGAGCAGGCTGAACGCGTCGCCGCGGTTGGGCGTGAGCTCGAGCTCGATCACCGTCTCCTCCGGCCACATGGTCGCCAGGGGCTGGCCCGGCTCGACGTCCGCGCCGAATACGATGAGCCCCCCACCGTGGTCGTAGAGGCCGAGCTCCTTGGGGCTGGCGAGCACGCCGTCGCTCTGCACGCCGTGCACCACCCGCGGCGCGACCTCGATCGGCAGCCCGGGTAACACGCTGCCTGGCCGCGCCAGGGCGCTCAGCATGCCGGGCGCGACGTTAGGCGCGCCGCACACCACCTGCATGGTGGCCGCCGGATGCGAGACGCTCACGCGCTTGAGGTGCTCGGAGCCGGCGATCGGCTCTACCGCCTCGACGCGCGCCACCAGCACGCCCTCGGGGGCGCCGGGCAGGTAGTGCACGGTCTCGACCGACAACCCGAGGCCATCCAACAGGTCGGTGAGCCTGCCAAGTTCGGGAAGGGGCTCGTCGAAGAACTCCTGCAGCCAGGTTACGGGAGCCCTCATCGGCCGCTCGCCCGTCCGCTTTCGGCGTCGCCGCGCGAGCCGTCACCGCGCGAACCGTCACCGCGCGAACCGCCGCCGCCCTTGAGGCTGTCCTTGAGGCCGCCTCTGAACTGCCGAAGCACGCGCAGGTCGCTCTGGTAGAAGTAGCGGATGTCAGGCACGCCGTACGGCACCATCGCCAGGCGCTCGACGCCGAAGCCGAAGGCGAAGCCGGTGACGCCTTCGTAGCCGGCCGCCTCGAACACTTTCGGATGCACCATGCCGCAACCGCCGAGCTCCAGCCACTCCTCCTTGCCGGTCTTCGGGTTACTCCACCAGATCGCGAACTCGGCGCCGGGCTCGACGAACGGGAAGTAGGTAGGCAGGAGACGGGTGCGGGTCCCGGTGCCGACCAGGGCAGAGGCCATCTCCTCGATGGCGCCGCGGAGGTCGGCCATCGTGATGCGCTCGCCGACGACCAGGGCCTCGAGCTGGTTGAACTGCGCTTCGTGGGTGGTGTCGACGGCCTCGTTGCGGAACGCCTTGCCGGGCACGACCACCTTGAACGGCGGCCGGTGGGTCTCCATGTAGCGGACCTGCATGGGGC
>DASROV010000487.1:0-8875 GCA_035646755.1 Trueperaceae bacterium
GCGGTCCCCGGCGGCGGGATACTCTCGGAGGCCAATCCCCTCGGCGCCGTGCAGGTGACGCCGAGCGGCAAGCCGCTGGTCCTCCTGCACGACCGCGGCACCATCGGCGGCTACACGAAACCGGCGGTCGTTCACCCCCGCGACCTTCCCACCGCCGGTCAGCTTCGTGTCGGCGATCTGGTGCGCTTCGTGACCGCCTGAGTCGTGGTCGCCATACGGGCGACTATCGACTTCAGTACACGCCATTTCGGCCACGTCGGGTAAGGTGCATAATCTTGAACCTAGCTTCGGTAATCCAAGGCGGCATGGGGGTAGCGGTCTCCAATTGGAGATTGGCGCGAGCGGTCTCCCTGAGGGGACAACTCGGGGTGGTTTCGGCGACGGGCATCGACACGGTGATGATCAGGCGCCTGCAAGACGGCGACCGCGACGGCGTCGTGCGCCGGGCGATGGACGCCTTCCCGTTCCCCGAAGTCGTCAAGTCGACCTTGACGCGCTACTTCCTGCCGGATGGCCGCGCGCCGGGCCGGCCCTACCTGCGCGCACCGATGACCACTGCAACCGACAACCACGATCAGAACGGCCTCGGCATGCTCGGCTCGTTCGTCGAGGTGTTCCTCGCCAAGGAAGGCCACGGCGGCAAGGTCGGCGTGAACCTACTGACGAAGGTTCCGTTACCCAACCTCGCCTCGCTATACGGCTCGATGCTGGCCGGCGTCGACTACGTCCTCATGGGCGCGGGCATCCCCCGCGAGGTGCCAGGAGCGCTCGATTGCCTCTCGGGCCACGAACCGGCAGAGTTCCGGCTCGACATCACCGAACTACCCGAGCTGGCGCAGTTCCGCCACGAGGGTGAGCAGCTTGTCTTCGACCCGAGCCGCTACGGCGCCGATGGCCATGAGCCGCTGCGGCGTCCTGACTTCCTGCCCATCGTATCGTCGCACTCGCTCGCCAGCATGCTGCAGAAGAAGGCGACGGGCTCCATCGAGGGCTTCGTGGTCGAGGGACCAACAGCCGGCGGCCACAACGCTCCGCCGCGCGGCAAGGGCGCCCTCGATGAGAAGGGACAGCCGATTTACGGCGAGCGTGACGTCGTCGACCTCGACAAGATGCGTGACCTCGGTCTGCCGTTCTGGTTGGCCGGCAGCTACGGTTCACCCGATGGCCTCGAGCGGGCCAAGGGTGCCGGTGCCACCGGCATCCAGGTCGGGACGCTGTTCGCGTACTGCCGCGAGTCGGGCATCGCCAAGGCGATAAAGCGCTCGGTGCTCGAGCTCATCGCCGCCGGCAAGGCGACGGTGCGCACCGACCCCCGCGCCTCCCCCACCGGCTTCCCGTTCAAGGTCGTGTCGCTGGAAGGGACCCTCTCCGAGGAGGAGACCTACGAGGATAGGCGCCGCGTCTGCGACCTCGGTTACCTCCGCGAGCTCTACCGCACCGAGGACGGCGGGCACGGCTATCGCTGCGCCTCCGAGCCTGTCGCCGACTACGTAAGAAAGGGCGGCGACGCCGCCGACACCGTCGGTCGCAAGTGCTTGTGCAACGCCCTTATGGCCGACATAGGCCTTGGTCAGGCGCGCAAGCGTGGCACCGAAGAGCTGCCGCTGGTTACCAGCGGCGACGACCTCGCGGCGATCGTGCCGTTGATGGACGCCGAGAACGGTTACGGCGCCGGTGACGTGCTCGACTACCTGATGCGGCTGCTTCCGAGCGAGCGCAACGACGCCGTGCTGCTACGGGAGGCGGCTGCGGCGGTTTGAGCGAAGGGTTCGTCCCCAAGCAGGCGTGCTCCGCTCAGTACATCAATCAACCCCTTAACTGAAACTCCACTCCGGTCAACCGCTCCGAGACCTCCCACAAGCGGTCCTGCAGGCCTTCATCGAAGCCGCTCGCCGGTCCCTTGACTTGTACCGGGCGGCCACGCGTGTGCAGGATACGCGGAGCCCAGAAATCGCCAGAGGTCGCCAGAGGCGACAGCGCGGCGTAGGTCTGCGGCAGCGCGCCCATCTGCGGACCCTGTCCGACGGTCGGCGTGATGCCTTGGAGGAAGATCCGTTCGGGGAGGGACGGCTGGCCGGACCCGACCACGGCTCTCTGCAGGTTGGTGTAGACCAACCCAGGGTGGGCAGTGTGCGCCGAGATATCACTGCCGGCGTCCTTTAGGCGCCTCGCCAGGCCGCGCGCGAACAGCAGGTTCGCGATCTTCGCTTGGCCGTAGGCGCGCCAGCGATCGTAGCTGCGTTCGGCCATCAGGTCGTCGAAGTCGATCCGGCCGTAGAACGCGGCGGTACTGGTGGTGACGACCACTCGCGCGGCAGGGCGCTGGCCTAGTGCCGGCAAGAGAAGTCCGGTGAGCGCGAAGTGCCCGAGGTGGTTGACCCCGAACTGCGCCTCGAACCCGTCGCGCGTCAGTGCGCGAGGGAGCGCCATGATGCCGGCGTTGGCGATGAGCAGGTCAACGCCGCGGCCGTCGGCTGCGACCCGCTCGGCGAACTGGCTCACCGACGCCAGCGACGCCAAGTCGAGGCGCTCGACCGAGACGACGGCCGTCGGCACGTCGGCCAACACTTGCTCGCGTGCCACCTCGCCCTTGGCCAAGTCCCGCGAGGTCATGATCACCTCAGCTCCCTTTACCGCCAGTTGCCGGGCCGTCTCGAGACCGAGTCCGGAGTTGGCGCCCGTGACCATCGCTCGCCTGCCGGTGGCTGCGGGCAGTGCGTCGAGTAGTTCGGCGACTCTATGTTCCAAGCTCATGCTTCAACCCTAAACCCAAAGCCCTTGGCGACTCGCTAAGGCGCCCGGCGCGGGTTCTCGCTGCGCAACACAGCGAGCAGCACCCTGAACATCAGCGTCATCGCGATGAACAGGCCGATCCAGCCCAATACGTCGTAGAGTCGCACCTCGAACGAGGGGAACTCGATGCCGCCCTCGACCCCAAGCAGCATGACCGACACGGCTCCCGTGCCGAGGCTGAGGAGCGTGAGCACGAAGCGGTTGAGAAGTCGTTCGAGGAAGCGGCGGTCGTCACTATCGGCGAGCACGCGCGTGCGGGACGAGATTCGGCCATGTTCGACCATGGCGAAGAGGCGATCGACGCGGCGTGGTAGGCGCGCCAATAGCGGGCCGACCTCGCTCCACTCCTGCCGCACGAACTGCGCTGCAGAGGTCGGCAGCAGCCGGCGCCGGAACTCGTCGCCGCCCAGCTCCGCGATCTTGTCGATGACCGGGTAGCCGGGGTGCAGTTGCTCCAGCGTGCCCATAAGCGTCGACAGCGCCCGGAACATCGCGCTAGTCGACGGCGGCAGCCGCAAGCCCAGTTCGAGCGTGAGCCGCAGGAGGTCGGTGAGCGCCGACGCGGGCGGGAGGCCGGGGCCAAGGTTGGCGGCCATGAACCGCGCCAGCGCCCGCTCGATCTCGTCGGGATCGTGGATCGCCTGGTCGACCGCGCCGATCGTGACCATTGACTCGAACAACAGCGCCGGTGTCTCCTGACGCAGTGCCATCAGCATCTGAAAGACGGCCGCGCGCTCGAAGGCGTCGAGCTTGCTGCTTATGCCCATGTCGATGAGGCCGAGCCGACCGTCTTCGAGGATCAGCACGTTACCTTGATGCGGATCGCCGTGGAAGCGCTCACCATCGAGCATCGACCTCACCTGCGAGCTGCAGAGCGCGTCGGCCAGCGCCTGGGAGTTCGCCGGGCGCTCACGGTTGACGAGGTTCGCCAGCGGGGTGCCAGGCAGGCGCTCCATGACGATCAGACCGCGGCGCGTGAACTGGTCGAAGACGCTAGGGACGTGAACCAAAGGATCGTCGGCGACGGCTGCCGCGACCTCGTCGATGTGCCGCGCCTCGATGTCGAAATCGAGTTCGATGAGCAGGGCGTCGGCGAACTCCGACGCCAGGGCGACTACACCGAGCTGCCGCGCCCACGTGAAGCGCTCCTCGGCAAGGCGGGCAAGCCAGCGCAGGATGGTGAGGTCCCGATTGATGACGCGTTCGAGCCCAGGTCGCCGAACCTTCACCACTACCGCCGAGCCGTCGAGCAGGGTCGCGGCGTGGGCTTGGGCGATCGACGCCGAACCGAGCGGTTCCCAGTCGATGGAGGCGAACACCTCCCCGCTTGGGCGTCCCAGCTGGGCCTCGATCTGAGCCTCGATTACCTCGCGCCCGACGGGGGCGACCGCCGACTGCAGCTTGGCGAACTCGGCCAGGGCGCTTGGTGGCAGCAGGTCGGGTCGCGTGGCCATTAGTTGGCCGAGCTTGATGAAGACGCCGCCGGCGTCCTCACAGACCCGCCTGGCACGACGGGCGAGGTCGTGTGTAGCTAGCGACGCCCCGCGCCCGCTGCCCCACCCGACCAGTGGAGCGAAGCCTTGGCGAGCCATGATGCGCGAGACCTCGATGGCCCGCAAGACCACGGCGGGGCTGAACCGCGGAGCGGCTCGACTGAAGCCCTGCCTGCCCCGACCTGCTTGGGTGCCGAACTGCGAGCGCCGTCCACGTCGGAAGAACAGCTCGAGGACTACGATCGCGCCCATGGTCGCGATGATCCGGAACGGTAGAGAGAACAACTGAAGCTGCTCATAGTTGACGCTTTGGACCTCGCTGATGTCCGACACCATGAGGAACAGCGCGGTAGCGTCGCCTATCCCGATGCCCGCCAGCGCCGCCAACAACAGGCGCCCCCAGCCGAGCTCGCGCGCATCGAGGAATATGCGGCCAAGCCAAGCGATGCCCACGACGATCACGAGGCTGCCGATGATGTCGAACATGGGTGGAAGCTATCACAGGGTCTGCTCGGGCTTCTCACACTCAATGTGCCGCGGGAGCCTGCACATTTCGTGTCATCTAGTGTTAATTTTGGGCATGGCAACGGCATCGAACCGGGTCAACGTCGTGCTTGCACAAGAGCACGCAGAGAAGCTAAGGCGTCTGGCTGATCGGACACACGTGAGCCCCGGCACGCTCGCACGCTCGCTGCTGAGCACCGCTCTCGATGCGGCAGACCCCTCTCCTGCCAGCGTTACGGCCCTCCTAGACGCGATGGATGGCGCCTTCGAGAGGGCGCAAGCGGGGTCGAGGGACTTCAAGGCCGGACGTTACGTTCCACTCGAAGAGTTCTGACGGTGGCGAAGGTGGTCGTGACCGCGATCGCCGCAGCCGATCTCGAGTCGCTGATCATCAGCCACAGCTTGCCTATCGACACCAAGGAACGGCTCAAGAGAGCGATAGCATCGCTTCAACGCTTCCCTGAACTGGGCTCTTCCCTCGAGCGGAGTTGGCAAGGGTATCGCTTCGTGCTCGGACCGTGGCGGTGGATGTTGATCGTTTACGAGTACCAGATGCCGAGCGATATTGAGGCGAGCGACACTGTCGCGATAGTCACGATTCAAGACAGTCGTAGCAGAACGTCACCGACCTCCGAGAGTTGACGGCAAGCAACCCGCGGACAAGACCCAGAATCCGGGGTGAAAGATGGCCGGAACCGAACTCGAAGCCCAGGTAGAGCACTTGGCTGCAATAGGTTACCCAAAGCTCCTTGGCATCAGCCGCAATGAGTTCATGTCCGCACTCGAGCCGCTGCGTAAGCGGCTCCCGGAACCCCAGACCACAGCCTGGGACGGCAGTTTCGGCCACGTCCCCTTCGTCATCGTGATCGCCTCGCCACGCGCGCCGGTCAAGGCGACCCTACCGTTGGTCACGCGCCGCGAGCTGACCGCGATAGAGCGACTCTACCCGCGCGAGCCCGCCGACTTCTCCACTATCGACTCCGTTTCCCTGCCAGACGGCGACGCCTACCTGCTAATCGACGTCGACCGGGGCTCCGACACCTTGAACGCCACGCCTGACGATGCTTTCGAGACCATCAGGGTAAGGGGACGCACGCCCCTGACCATCGCCGAAGGCATCGCGATACTCACGCACTACCCGGAGTTCCTGCAACCGAACAACTGCTTCTCGCTGCTCGCGTCCCGAGCCGGCGACAAACGCGTGCCGGCCTTGTGGTTGAGCGAGAAGCGCCCGAAGTTGGGATGGTGCTGGGCCGGCAACCCGCATACTTGGTTGGGGTCGGCCTCTTGTGGGAACCGGGTCGGCGCTGAGGTGAAGTTCGGCTAGTCCTCTCCGACGTGACGTCCACCCGACGACTCGCGGTGAAGAGGACTAGCGCCACAAGGAGTCGAGATGCCCGATCACGCCACATCCGAACACGGCACGCGCCTTGACAGCACGCGCGTTCACGTCACGCCGGACCACGCCGTCTCGAACCGCATCCGCGCCAGTCGCGCTGCCATGGCGCCGTTCTTCAGGCTGTTCGAGGCCTCGGCCTACGCCACACGAGATCCCGACGACCCGGAGAATTGCGACTTCGTCTTCGGCAACCCGCATGAGATGCCACTCGAAGGCTTCGTCACCTCGCTCGCCCGCGGCCTTACACCGCAGAACCAGGAGTGGTTCGCCTACAAGTTGAGCGAGCCCGAGTCGCAGCGCATCGTGGCTGCCTCGCTGCGCGAACGACGGGGGATGCCGTTCGAGTCCGAGGACGTGTTGATGACCAACGGCGCCTTCGCCGCACTCGCAGTATCGCTGTGCGCGCTACTTGACCCGGGCGACGAGGTGATCTACGTCAGCCCACCGTGGTTCTTCTACGAGGCGATGATCATCGCCTACGGCGGCGTGCCGGTACGGGTCGACATCGACCGCGCCACGCTCGATCTCGACCTTGACGCCATCGAGGCGGCCATCACGCCACGAACCAAGGCGATCATCATCAATTCGCCCCACAACCCGACCGGAAAGATCTACCCGCCGAGCACGCTAGAGGGCCTGGCAACACTCCTCGAGAACGCCAGCGAACGCCATGGGCGGCCCATCTACCTCCTCTCCGACGAAGCGTACTCGCGCATCCTCTTCGACGGCCGCACTTACCACAGCCCTACGATGGCGTATCCGTACTCGCTACTGATCTACACCTACGGCAAGACCCTACTTACTCCCGGCCAACGCCTCGGTTACATCGCTCTACCACCGACCATGCCAGCGCGCGCCGCCATGCGGGAGGCGCTGATGGCCGCCCAGGTGGTCGTCGGCTTCGCGTTCCCCAACGCACTGTTGCAGCACTCATTGGCGGACCTGGAGAAGTTGTCGATCGACATCGCGGCCTTGCAGCGCCGACGCAATCTCTTGGTGGAAGCATTGACGGCGATGGGCTACGGCGTGCGTACGCCGGAAGCGACCTTCTACCTGATGGTCGACTCACCCAGCCGCGATGACGAAGCGTTCGCCGCGCGTCTGGGCGTCCACAAGATCTACGTCCTGCCCGGGACCATCGCGGAGCTGCCTGGCACGTTCCGAGTCTCGCTTACGGCCAACGACGCCATGATCGAACGCTCCCTAGCGGGGTTCGAGGCGGCGTACGAGGAGGCGCTTGCTACCACTAGCGCGCCTCAGCCCGCCGCGCCCTAGCATTCCGCTGCCCATCGGCTTCATGGCCACCCGGCCACGCGCTCGGCCACTCGGCCGGCTGCTCGATGAACTCGGCTGACAGTTCGGCAACCGAGCTGCAGCCGAGTAGCTTCATCGTGCGGACGAACTCCGAGCGCAGGATCTCGATGGAGGTAGCCACGCCGGACTCGCCACCCGCTCCTAGTCCGTAGGCGTAGGCCCGGCCGACCAGCACCGCCCGCGCTCCCAGTGCCAGCGCCTTGACGACGTCGCCACCGCGCCGTATGCCGCCGTCCATGAGGACCTCGATCCGGTCGCCCACGGCCGACACGACCTCGGGTAGCACCTTCAGTGTCGGCGCGACGCCGTCCAACTGTCGACCGCCGTGGTTGGAGACCACCACCGCCTTGGCCCCGAGGTCAACCGCCCGCCTGGCGTCGTCGGCGGTGTGCACGCCCTTGACGACGATGGGGCCCTGCCAGGCCTCGCCGATCCAGCGCAGGTCGTCCCAGCCGACCGCGGCCGCCTCGAGTTGTGCGGCGATGTCGCCGTAGTCCATGGGACCGTCGGCCAGCGTGATGTTTGGAAACGACATCAGGCCACCATCTTTGAAGAAGTCGAAGAGCCAGCGGGGACGCAGGAGGATCTGCGGCAAGTGGGGGAGCATCGCCAGCGGTTGCCGGCTGAGGAGCTGCGCGGTGCCGTTGCGCAGGTCGCGCTCGCGCATGCCGGCGACCGCTGTGTCGATGGTGACCACCAGCGCCGAGTAGCCGCAGGCCGCCGCCCGAGCGATACCGCCTAGCGCGACGTCGCGGCCACCGCACAGGTAGAGCTGGAACCAGCACGGCCCGGTGCTGGCCTCCTTCACTTCCTCCATACGTGTGCCCGAGAGCGTGGACAAGGTGTAGATCGTCCCCGCCTTGCCGGCCGCCGCGGCGGCTGCGGCCTCACCGCGCGGCCAGAACAGACGGCTACTGCCGACCGGCGCCAACAGGAACGGGAGCTCGAGGTGGTGGCCGAGCACGGACACGCTGGTATCGACCTTCGGAACCACGACCGCTGACCGCGGCCGCAGCAGCACGTCGTCGTAGACGCGCTCGTTCTCGCGCATCGTGAGTTCATCCTCAGCGCCGCCGTCGATGTAGTCGAAGACCATCCTGGGGAGGCGGCGGCGGGCCTTGCGGCGGAGGTCGGCGATCGAAATGGTGGAGGGGGTTAGGGGGCGCATGGCTGTAGTTGATTATGCCGCGTTGGTCGATCGTCATGACAGCATCGGCCGGCGGCTCGGGTCCACCCAGTCGTCAACCTATGTCGCGTAAAAACTCGCTGACGATGGCGAGAAACTGGTCAATCGATTCGACCAGCATGACGTGCGCTCCGAACAGCTCGACGACACGGGCGTTGGGGAGCTCGGCGGCGAGAGTCAGTGTGC
>DASROV010000488.1:0-4364 GCA_035646755.1 Trueperaceae bacterium
CAGATCCTGGCTAGGTGCGACGACGACGTGCGCAGGGAGCTCGAGCCGCTCTTCGATCAGCTTAGGCGCGAGTCGCGCGCGTTGGCCTGATACTCACCGAAGACCGCGAACCAGGGCCGGAAGCTAGGCTCGACGTCGACCAGTGCCCGCGCCACCTCGCCCTTGTGAGCGGCCGGAAGGGCGTCGCGCAGCTTAAGGGCCAGGTCCCAACCGCGGTCGGGCGCGAGCTCCATGGCGCGCTGCGTGAACACGCCCTGGAACCACAGCAGTGTGCCTAGCGACATGCGCCCGCGCGGGTACTCGAAATCGTCGAGCGCGCCCTTCACGTGCTTGGTCGCCGCCACCTGCAGCCGCGTCCAGCGTCCAAGCAACTCGCCGCTCTCGGCCACGCCGGTAGTAAGCAGGGCCTGCACGAGCAAGTAGGTAGCCATGAACTCGTCGAGCCACTTCACGCCGGTGCGCAACCCCGAGCGGTTCGCCATCGCGTGGCCCCACTCGTGCCCAACCATCAGGTCGAGGAACTCAGCGATGTGACCGGGCGTGGCCACGCCTTCCCTACCCGCAGCGAGCAGGAGCTCGTCGAAGCGCCGTGTCAGCCGCTCGGGGTAATCGGCGGCGGCGACGATCACGGCGGCTGCCGGCAGGTTGCGGGTGAACGGCAGCCCGTACGGGTAGCTGCAGATGAGGCGCCAATCGTGCGCGTTGGCGACCAGCAGCGAGATGTCGCCCTCGGGCGCGAATACTTCGGCGGCCGCGCGCTGCAGCGGCAGCAGGAAGCCGAGCAGGTGGCTGGTGCGGGTACGGGCGCCCGCGGAGTGCCTGGCGCTCATCGCCGGGTCGGTGATGCCAAGCAGGTGCACCTTGGCCTCGCCGATCGGCGCTCGTCTGCGGCTCGATGCCATCCCCGTGATTCTACGCGCGCCCCTCTCGGCGGCCGCCAACGAGCGAAATCTCTCATCCAGGGCGGGGTTATCAGGGTGCTAGACTCGCTCCCGACGTGCCTCGCCTGTTGCTGCTCTTTACTCTGCTGTTGGTCGGCTTCGCCGCGGCCCAGCAGCGACACAACTACCTCGCTGTCAACGGCGAGTTGGTCGACGCGGGCCCTTACTACTTCATCGCCCATGGTGACAGCACGAACGCCTTCGCCAAGGCCACGATGCTGGCTGAGGCCATGGGCCTAGACATCGAATATCGCGGCGCGAGCAAGGAGTTGGTCTTCTCCAGCCCGCTTCGCGAGGTCACCTTCGCCGCGACCGCCGATATCGTTGCCGGTCTGCCCAAGCGACCTGGCGTCGCGCGACTCGACCCACCGCTGCGCGGCTCGAACACCATCGACAGCCCCATGGTGTTACTCGTCGATGGCACGGCCTACGTGCCGATCTCGCCGCTGGTAACAGCGTTCGAAGGCCTGAGCGACTGGAACTCCGAGAGCCGGGTCGTGACCATCGACACCGTCGACCAACTCGGCTACACCTTGGCGGCTCCGCGCGTCGGCGTTACCGACGGTGTCAGCCGCGTCGCCATCGACCTGCCTCCTGGCGTGGAGTACGACATCGCCGCCGGCGGCACGGCGTTCGTGGTGTCGTTCACCGGGGCGAGGGCCGAATCGTACACGCGGTCGGTGAACGACGGCAACCTCGGCTCGGTCTTCCTCACGGCGGGCGCCGGCAGGGTGACCTTGAGCGTGACGACGGTGTACGATCTCGACCCCTCAGGCAGCGGTTACTCGGTGGGCAGCGTGCCCAAGGAGCACGGCTCGACCCTCTACGTCGACTTCGCGCCGACACTCCACGACGAGCCGGTGGCGGCGCTTAACCGTCCCGCCGCGAGCGGTCCCCAAGCGCTCGCCCAGGCGCCCCAGCTGCACCGCACGGTGGTGATCGACGCGGGCCACGGCGGACACGACCCCGGCGCCTCGTCGAGCTACGCCATCGAGGAGCGGGTGGTGCTCTCGGTCGCGCTGTTGCTCAAGGACCGACTCGAGAGACAGGGCCTCGACGTGATCCTCACCCGCGATCACGACACCTTCCTTAGCCTCCAACAACGCTCGGCGTTCGCGACGCCTGACCGCAACATCTTCGTCTCGATCCACGCCAACTCGACGGCCTCGGGACAGGCGCAGGGCATCGAGACCTGGGTCTTCGGCGAGCCGCTCGACCCGGCGCTTGTCGAGCGGGCCATCCAGGAGAACGGTGGCGGCGCGGTCGGTGAGGAGCTCACCGAGGTCGCGAGGCAGACCGCGAACGAGTTGGCGGCCGACATCCTGAGCGAGTCGCAGCTCAACTTCTCACTGTCGCTGGCCGAATCGGTGCAGAACCATCTGGTAGGCGCCACCGGCGCCAAGGACCGGGGCGTGAGATCGAACCTGTTCTACGTCATCCGCACGGCGCGCATCCCGGCGATCCTGGTCGAGCTGGGCTTCGTCAATCACGCCACCGAGGGGCCGAAGCTGGCCAGCGCCAGCTACCAAGAAGCGCTCGCCGCGGCCCTGGCCGATGGCATCATGGCGTTCCTCAGCGGCGGCGGCATGCTGGCCAGGCAGTAATCGCCGCGGCGACAACGGGCGAGCGGCGCGGTGAGAGTCCGCCGCGGCGGCCGCTGTTAGCGCCTGGTGGTGATACGCCATACCAACCCGGTCGGCCGCGCCATGGGTGCTGGTGTAGCATGGCAGCCGACATGACACCCGCGGTAGACAGCGTTACTTCGGCCACCGGCGCCGCCCACGGAGCCGAGCGCGGAGCGGGCGGCGTGGTTTTCGACGACCGCGGCCGTGTGCTTGTGCTTCGTCACGCCGGCGGCAACTGGGTCTTCCCGAAGGGACATCTCGAGCCTGGCGAGACGGCGCTGCAGGCAGCGCTGCGCGAGGTCGAAGAGGAGGCGGGCGTGCGCGCCCGCTGCGACCACGAGACACTCAGCTGGACAACGAGCTATGTCAACCCGCGGGGATCGCGCCGCCTCATCACCTGGTTCGCCATGCGCAGCGACGACCCCGTCAACCTGTCAGAGGCACTGTTCACCGAAGCTGCCTACCTCGCGCCAGGCGACGCCGCCACGGTGCTCTCGCACGAGGCCGACAAGCGGCTGCTCGCCGATGTGCTGGCGGCCACGGCCGCTGGCGCCGGGCGCCTGACGAGGGCGCCGTGAGCGCCGGGCACGGGCTGGTTGGCAACAGCGGCGAACGGGGCGCCGACTACCTGCTGGAGGCCAGCCGCAACCTCAAGCTGAGCGGCACACTGGTACTCAACGACGGCCGTGGGACCCTCATCCTGCAGTTGACCAAGGGTCAGGTCGAGGCCAGCTTCAAACTTGGCGACTACGACCGGCTCGACGACGTCGGACAGTCGTTCCATCTCTACCCGCACGAACCAGCCGAATCGCCGCAGCTCCCGGCCCGCTCCCCCGGCAGCGACTCGCCGCTGCTGCGGGCGCTGCCGCGCACGAGGCAGCCGTACACGCTGCCCACCGGCGTGCTCGACCTGTCTGCTCTGCTTGAGCAACTGCACGCCGACAGCTTCGACGGCGTCATGGCGTACGTCGGCAATGACGAGACCGCGGTCGCGGTGGTTCTGGCCGGCAGCATCAGGGCGGCGGTGCACGAACGTGCCGGCCGGCTCTCGAGTCGCAGTGAGGCGCTACGCGTGCTCCAGAAGCGCAGCAGCGAGAAGGGCGAGGGTCGGTTCGAGCTGGAGGCCATGGAGCGAGCGATAATCGGGCCGTTGGCTGCACTGGCGCTGGAGAGCACGGCCCCGACCGCGAGCGACGCACCGTTCTCGGGGCTGGAGATGGACGAACGCGGCTACCGCTTCATGCGGCAGGGACAGGCCATCTTGTGCGTGCCTTCCAAGCCGCACGGACCCGCAAGACGATACGCGCTACACGACGCCCAGGTCCCACCACCACCGTTGTCGTTCCCTAAGGAGCCGCCGGGCTGGGAAGACCGCCGTTACGCTCTCACGCTGCGCGGTAAGGACGCCCTCAACCCGATGACCGAACTGAACATGGAGTTCCGGGACCATCACGGCGACATCGGCCAACGCGTCCTCGACGTGCTCGGCCGCGGCCATACCCTGCACGACAGCGCCGACCGGCTGGCGCTCGACCTCGGCGAACTCAAACCGTGGCTCGAGCGGCTCGAAGGCGCCGGCCTGATTAGGGAGCATCGTGGCTGACGAGCAAGGCGGCCAGCAGCACCCCGTGATGGGGCAAGCGGACAACCACTATCACGGTGACGAGGTGTCACTGCGGGAGCTGTACCTCATCCTCAGGGCCGGGCTTCCGCTGATTGTCGGCTTCGCCCTGCTCAGCGGCGTGATCGCGTTCGCGGTGATGTCATTGCGGCCAGAAAGTTACGAGGCAACGGCCAG
>DASROV010000489.1:0-3138 GCA_035646755.1 Trueperaceae bacterium
GTCGCATCGGCCCCGAGCCCGTAGACAGTCTCGGTGGGGAACGCCACCAACTCGCCGCGCGCCAAGGCGGCCGCGGCGGTGGTTATCGATTCTGGACCGGCTGGCAGCAGCGTGGTCATCGGCAACGGCAGCATAGCAAGCCGCTGGCCCGGCGCCCGAGGGGCTTGGCAGCACGCTAGGATGGGCTCATGTTCGGCTTGTTCAGGCGCCAAGACCCGCGGTTCAAGGAGGACGGCAACTTCCTGTTGTGCCGTGTCCGGACCGACAAGCACGGTGAGATCGTCAAGGTGCGGCTGTCGAAGACCAGCGAGATGAGCATGCTCGGTGGCGGCTACTTCGTGCGCAAGGCGCTCATCGGCCCCTCTAGCCTCGACAACGCGACGCTGGAGGTGACGATGACCCGCTCGCACAAGGTGACCAACGCGGTCGTCGACGGCGGTGACCTGGTGCCAGTAAGCCAATGGGACGCTTGATACGTCGCGCGCCACCGCAGGCTGATACTATCGGCATATACCGATGAACCAAGACGCGATCCTCTCGTTCTCGACCCCGTTGAGCGAAACCAGGCACCTGGTAGTGACGCCGGCTCCGGTGCTCGAGTTGACCTACGCCTACTACTTTCTCCTCAAGCGCCTCGACCGTGACCGCGACAGCAACCTGCCGTGGGTCAAGCAGCTACGTGAGCACCCCTCCGAGGCCCTTGCCGGCCTGCGCACCGTGTGGCGCAAACGGGAGATGGAGAACCTCGGCTACGAGCTGTTCGTGCTTGCCTGCGGGCTCGGCTACGCCACCGACCCGAAACCGAACCGCTTCCTCAGCGACTTCCCTACCCTTCCCGGTCGCATCCTAGACGGGCTGGAAGAGATAACCGACGCCGGGCTCGCCGGTGCCGTCAAGCTCAAGGAGTCGAAGGCCGAGCGCGACGAGACCAACCGCCGCCTGCGAGGTCACTTCGAGGTCCTGAGCGAACCGGCCGCCGCCGTGGAGATGCAGCAGGCACTTAGCGCACTGTGGGCGCACCTCGAGCCGGCCTGGGAGCGCGAGGGCCGGTCGGTGAGCGAGACCGCCTGCTCGATGCTGGAAAACGAGATAGCGGCCAAGGGCGATCTGCTCGCGGCGCTACCGTCACACCACTTCGTGCAGTTTGAGGACTCGGCCGCGGCGTTGCGAGAACGGCAGCGAAGCGGCAAGATCATCGTCGTGCCGCTGTTCTTCGCCTCTCATGGTGGGTTCAGCATGGACATCGGCGGCATCGATTACCTGGGCTACGGCGTGCATGCCGAGAGCCTCTTCCGCGAACAACAGTCCGAGCTGGCCGACCTCGCCGGTCGCCTCAAGGCGTTCAGCGACCCCACCCGGCTGCTGTTGCTGGTGCTAATCGGCCGACTCACGCAGTTCCCGCTCACCGTCGGCGACCTCGCCAAGCAGGCCGGGGTGA
The DNA here is from genome assembly GCA_035646755.1 of Trueperaceae bacterium. Classification (GTDB taxonomy): domain Bacteria; phylum Deinococcota; class Deinococci; order Deinococcales; family Trueperaceae; genus DASRWD01. The sequence continues at coordinate 1,439 of DASROV010000489.1, forward strand.
GCCAGCCGACCGCCAGCGGTCACCTGCGGATACTGCGCGAGATGGGCCTGGTTGACGTCGTCAAGAAGGGCAACCGGTCGTTCTACCGCCTAGTCGAAGGACACGCCCGCGCGACCATGGACGAGCTGCAACGCGTGCTGCTTGGCTGAGGCCGACGCTAGGGCTGGTCGGGGGACGGCGCGGCGCTCGGTCGCGCCTTGGGCCCATCGCGTCCGCATGGGCAGCAATGCAGCGCGGTAACAGAATATCGGCAACTGCCTATTGACTTCATCGCAGGTCACAGTTATATTGTTCATAGGAGGTGGCCGATGTTTCCGACGATGGCACAACTGCAGCAGCTTCTCAAGGACCGTCAAGCCAGTGCCGAGCGCTCCTCACGCGCCGCGTTCGCCGGCGCACGAGGCACTCCGCGCAGCACGCGCTAAGACTGCGTTAGTTGAGTACAGCTGCGAACCACTAACCGAACTCGACTGAAGCCAGGTAGCGCTCACAGCAACCACAGTCCAGGTATCAGACGACCGCGCCTCTCCTCCAGCAGCACCGAGGCGCGGTGGTCGTCTTAGCTACGTGGGTTCTCGTGTAGCGGGCGTTTTGGCCCGGTGTTCTCGGATGGACGAGCGTCGCCGTCGACCAACAACCCGCTACTACAGGATAGCGCCTACTGGGCGCTCACGAGATCGGGCCTAAGCGACCGGGCCTCGCGCAGGTAGACGTGCACCATCTCGGCCTGGCGACGAGCGGTGTTCACCTGCATCATCACGCGCACGCAGCGCGGCAAGCGGCCGGGCACGGGGATCTCCTGGTTGCAGAGCAGCGGCACCATCGTCATGCCGAGCTCCCTCGCGGCCTCCGCCGGGAAGGTCGAATAGAGGTCGGGTGTGGTGGTGAAGAATATTGAGGCGATAACCTCGAAGTCGTCGACCTGGTTGGCCCTCAACATCTCGCCGAGCAGCTCACGCGTCGCCTCGAGGATCAACCCCGGTTCGTCGGCCACCACCGTGGTCGCGCCCCTCACCCCTCGTAGCCACAACGCTGCGCGCTCCATGGCGCGGAGTGTACCGCAGGCTCAGTCGGCGACGGCGGGGCCGCCGGCGCTCGGCTACAGTGCTACATGCTGAAAACAGCGGACACCGGACCGGCCTGGTTCGACCTGTCGGCAGACCAACGGGCGATCCTCGGACCGCTCCGTGACTTCCTCGCGGCCGAGGTCGCCCCGGGCGCCGCGCAGCGCGACGTCAGCGGCGAGTTCCCGCACGCGCTCGTGGCCTCGCTCGGTGCCATGGGCCTGTTCGGCATGCAAGTACCGGAGCGCTTCGGCGGCTCCGAGCTCGACAGCGCCACCGCGGCGCTGGTGATCGAGGAGATCGCCGCCGTCGACGGGTCCTTGGCGTTGACGGTGGCATCACACAACTCGCTGTGCGTCGGGCACCTACTCGTCGCCGCCGACGAGAGGCAGCGAGAGCGCTGGCTGCCGCCCCTGGCCACCGCCGAGCGGCTCGGCGCCTGGTGCCTAACCGAGTCCGGCGCGGGTTCGGACGCCGCCGGCCTCGCTACCCGAGCGCGGGCCGACGGCGACGGTTTCGTCATCGACGGCAGCAAGGTCTTCATCACGCAAGGCACCGTCGCCGGCACCTACGTGGTTATCGCGCGAACCGACGAGCCGGCCGCGGGCGAGCCCCGCTCGGCCGGCATCAGCGCCT
>DASROV010000490.1:0-6113 GCA_035646755.1 Trueperaceae bacterium
GTCCAGAGGAGTTCATCCAATCATTCGCTGCGGTAGTCCTCCCCATCCTACGGGACAATGGCTATTCCGCCGCGGAGGTCGACCTGAGCGGGAACCGCGCGATCAAGTTCAAATTCAACACACCGATTGACTTCGGAGAACTCGGTCCCGTTGATCCCTACGTCGATCTCATTGTAGGCCTCGACCGACGAGAGGGGCCAGGTATCTGGATACCCAACCGTCGCAAGAATGACTGGGACGCTGCGCATCCGCAGAAACACACTGAGCTAATGACTCAGCGCGACTCGCAGGAATTAATCGTGCACCGGGCCCACCTAATTCGTCTCGGTAAACGAGCGATCAAGCGCGATGGTCAAGAGCCACGCGTCCCCGCCATGTATTCATGGAACTTCAGCGCGCTTGCCTTGAAGCACGTCGAAGATCGTGCGCCACTGGCGAGCACCCTGGGGGATCTGTTCTCGGACGCTGCCGTAAGTATCGCCGCCGGACTAACCGAGGACCCAGCCGGGGTTGCGGACCCCATTGCACTCCCGGACGGAATGAGCAACGAGGAGGCGGCCGCACGCCTCTCAAAAATGGCGGCATTCGTCTCGAAAGCTGCGCAGGCTGGCAGCTTGGTCGAGGCCCGGTGCATCCTGTCGCCGATGTTCGGCACAGAGATCGACGAGATCCGGGCGCGGGAAAAGGAAAGGGTCCGCGACAACGCACTCAATCCCGCACTGCGCTCAGGTAATGCGACGGCGATTGGGGCGGCGCTCGGAACCACCGATCCGCCGAAGGCAACGCGGTCGCATGGCGGTTACTGGTGATCAAGATCTCGCATAACGGCACCAAGATCCTGGCTCAAGAGCGAACCGGTCCTACCGGCGTCGAGTACACTTTTCCCCTTGCAGTACCGGCAACGGAGGAGCCGGTAACGGTGATTGCCCAAATCGACATGCGCGGTCCCAGGATGCGGCCGATAGTTCACGTAAAGAACGTACCGGACTGTCGCCGCCACCGGTACTCCAATCACTCGCTTTGCATGTGGTTTGAGCCAGACGGCCCAGACCATACCTGGACCGTCGCCGACGGCCTGGAACAACTCGTCGCGCATGTTGCGCGGCACTTGTACCAAGAGGCAGTCTGCCGGGCTGGCGACCCCTGGCCAGGGGTCGAGTCTCCTGGCCGGCATCCACGTCCCACATCCTGCACAACCTGCGGAGGCGAGGGCGACTGACGAGTGATCGCTCTGCTCACATGCGGTCCATCGCTCGACGACATTGTGAGGGACTTCGGACCAGTGCTTGCTCTCACCGGAGTCGCAGCCACCTTGCTGATCAACGGCGCACGCGAAGAGCGCCGGAGGCGCCTGGATAATCATGCTCGCGCACTTGAAGCGGTCGCTCGGTATTACGAGATGCCATTCTTGATAAAGCGTCGACGCCACGACGAGCCTAGCGTCGAGCGCGCCCGCTTGGCAGGGCAGTTCGCCCTTGTCCAGGCGGAATTGGCGAGTTGCGAGGCGTTGATTCGGGCTGACCGCGACGCGGGCGTTCGGCGGGCGTATGCGACGCTCGTCATGAGCCTTCGGACGTGCGCTGGCGAACAGGCGTCTCTTGCCTGGGCAGCATCGCCGATCACGTCTGACCAGGAGATGGGAATGGGCGCCATAGTCGAGGCGCTCAAGCCAATCGAGACACCGCGTGAGGAATGCGAGAAGGCAATGGCTCGGTCAACGACGCCCATTTACAAGAGTGGGGTCCGAATGAGCCGGTATCGGAACGAGAACATTGGCAAAGGGAAGGATGGGTGATTAGTGAAGAGGATGGATGTTGTCAAGAAGAAGGATCACTGGCGGGCAGAGAGCAACAGTCGAGCCGTCCCAGGCACGCGCGCTACGCGCAAGTCTGACGCCGTGAAGAAGACTGCTCAGAATGCCAAAGCGAATCCGAAGCCAGTAACAGTGAAGATCCACAAGGAGAAGGGAGGCATTCAGGAAGAGCGCACATACCCCCGCAAGGCGGACCCACGCGAGAGCAAAGGCTAGGCACGGCTATGATCGAGAGGGCTACATATCTCGCTAACTGGTCCTAAATTCTCCGTCGGCTCTTTGACTACGCTACTGCGCCCCGCGTCATGGACTGGAACTCCTCGAGGCCCTGGTCGAATGCTGCGGGAGCCGAGTAGATGCGCTCATCTGTGCTGAGGGCCGCATATCCGACGAAGCCCTCAATGATCGCGTCAGGAGGGACTTTTGAGCTGAGCACCAATCAGATCAAGGCCCTTCGGAACCCTTTCTTACGCTCCACACTCTCCTGATTCAGCGTATATCGATCATCTTGATAGGGGCGATAATCTCTGTTGTACAGCCATTTACCGGTCGTTCTAGGCGCGCTCAAGCCGCGCAGCTGTGATCTCCCTCACTACTGCTACGATATTTCCATTATGCGGCGAAACGCAGCAAGCTCGGCCTTCGAGGAAGCTTATGTCCAGCTGTCTCGCGCGGCGTCGCTCGCCGGACGCCCGGAGATCATCTTGCTCGACGAGGACGCGGACGAACTCGATGAGTTCACGGGCTCCCGTCCTCGGAGTCACGCGCTCCTTGAGCGACTGGAGCGAGCAGGCAGGGTCCGCCGGGTACGGCGCGGGGTCTATGTGCTCGTCGAAGCCACCGGCGGGGTGCGCGTCGACATCCTCGACCTGATTGCTGCCTCGACTCCCGACCCCTACCTCGTGACGGGCGGCCGCGCGTTGCAGTTCCATGCCCTCACTGACCAGCACTTCCGGCGCGTGCATGTACTAACGACTAGCCGGTTGCGCTCGTGGTCTTGGCGCGGTGACGAGGTCCGCTATGTCCGGACTGAGACTCAATTGCGAAGCGGCGCGGTACGAACGCGCAAGACTCCTGCGCGGATGGCAACCCCGGCTCGCGCGATCGCGGACAGTCTGAGTCATCCCCGCTGGGGGGTGACTCTGGCGCAGGTAACCGAGGCACTCGATGCGATGCTGGCCGGCGATACCAACTTCGCCGACGTCCTCGCCGTTGAGGTAGCGCGCCAGGACAATCATGCGCTGGCGCGGCGGCTCGGATTCCTCGTCTCCCAGATCGCAGGTCCGGACGCCGCCAGGCCGTTTCTCGCCCTGATCGGGACCAGCAAAGCGACCACGCCCCTTCAGGCAGGGGTAGATCCAACAGGCCTGATCGACAGTCGGTGGCAGATTAGCGCCAACGTCAGTCTCGATCGCCTACTTCAGCATCGCGAGGTCGTCTGATCATGGGCTTCAGGCCGGTGCTCCTCATTCGTAATGAGTTCGAGCTGCAGGACCTTGTCGACACGCTTGGCCGAGACGCAGCGCTTGTCGAAAAGGACTTCGCTCTCATGACCATCGCCGCCGGCCTCGTCGCCGAGTACGGCGACGCACTTTGCTTCAAAGGCGGATTCATCCTGCGGCACGTCCACGGCCATGAGCGCTTCTCCAAGGACATCGACGCGACCCGAATCAATCCGCCAAAGCACAAGCTGGACTCGACTGATGTCGCCGAGGTCATCCGCAACGCCGGCATGCGGAACTTCCTGACCCTCGCTACAGGAGCACCCGCGACTGATTCGGGCCGAAGCATGGATTTCGACCGCGTCGAGTACACAGGTCCGCTCGGCTCGGGGTTTGTATCCGTAGAGGTCAGCTACCGCGAAGGTGTAGTCGAGGAGCCGGACCTCGTCGAGGTCGGCGAGCCTTACTACAAACAGTTCCCGATTCCGGTCATGCAACTGGTCGAGATCGTCGCTGAGAAGCTCCGCACTCTCGCGCAGCGTGATCGCCCCACCGACCTCGCCGACCTGGCCAAGATCCTCATGACTGAATCCATTTACGAGCCACGCGTAAAGGAGCTGGCCGCCAAGAAGTTCGAACTCGTGAAAGCAGGCAATCACCGTGTCCGAATCGAGGAGACTGTGACGCGACTGGGCGGTCAGTACGAAGCCGCAGTCGGCGCGGTCGCACCCGACGCCCCCGACTACGAGACTGCCGCAAACATAGTCCTCCGCAAACTGCCGTCGCTTCTACCCTAAAGCCCCTCGCGAAACACCCGTTTGGGGCGCCTCTCACCGCCGGGGTGCCTATAGCTACCGGGGTGCCTCTAAGCTACCGGGGTCGTTGAAGATGTTCAGATTGCTTTCGATGAACTAGAAGACGTAATTGCAACTCGAGGCTCAAGTGACTACTATCCGTTCCACGTCTATGGTAGCCAGGGTCTCGCTTGGGCCCATCGGGCCCCATTATCCCTCGATGCTCGAAAACACCTGCTTGAGAGACTAAGAAGAGTGGTAGAAAGTGGACTGCGTGCCCACCCGGGCGATCATGAGCTGACGGTTCTTAAGAGCGATCTTGATCGAGAGTACATGATGCTCGCAGTTGGCCCCTAGTCAATTGTTCGCATTAGGCCGGCATTCGATGGCGGAGGCTGGGGACGCGTGCGAAATCGGTGGCACTTAGAGACACGAACGTCAGGTTCCGGGCCATTGCCGTCGCGGCAATCAGCGCGTCCGGAGTAGCGATCCTGGACTGGCGCCGGACCTTGCCGGCCACCTGATCCCGGGGGTGCCTTCGATCGCGTGCATGGGCTGAAGCAGGAGCGTGACTGCCTCTAGCTGCGGGAGGTCGCCCGCTATCAGCTCGCATGTCGTGATCATTGAGTAGACGAGGTCGGCCTTACCCAGCGCGCGAATATCCCGTGCGCCCCTCGATCAGGATGTCGGTGTCCCGACGCTCCTCGACCGCGTGTGCCGATGCGCCAAACGCACTACGCATTCGCCGGGAAGGTCAACCGTCAGGCACTGTATGTAAGCCGGCAGCCCGCGCGGCATCCAGCAGCCGCACGTCCCACGTTGCTACTTGCAGGTCTTGTGCAGGCAGTGTGAGTGCCGATGCCATGTGCAGTGCGTCCAAGCTCCGTAGTCCAGAAGAGAACGCGATCTCGGCGGCTTTTTCGGTGAGATCCTGATCAACCTCAACCACGTTGAATGACGGCCAGTCTTCGTCAATCTGCGTGACAGCATCCCGTCCGTATGCGAGGGACACCGCTCGAGCGGTTTCTACATAGCCGACTCGACACATGGCCCAGGAACTCGCTTCCTCCATCGCCGAACGGACGAGGTCACTACCTTCCTCTTTCACATATCGCTTGACCAGCGCGCTTGCATCCAAATAGAGAATCAACGCTCTTCTTCGCGCTCTGCCAGCACGATGGCGGATGGGGAACGGCTACCTTCCAGTAACTTGGGCGGGCTGCTTGGTAGTGGGCGCGTGGGTGGGGAAACCTTTCCCTCCGCCACCAGCTCTCGCAGGCGTCGATCCTCCCTGCTTATTCCTACGGGCACGATATCGGCGACTGGTCGACCACGGACGGTCACCCTGACCTGCTCGCCATGACCAACGTCGCGTAGGACGCTGCTCAGGCCGGACTTCAAGTCTCTGACACCGATCTCGCGCAACATGTAGTCATCTTAGCAGCAATGTGGTCACAAGGCCCGGCAAGGCGGGGCTGACCGAGGTCGAATGGGTCACTCCCTTAGGTCGCGATTTGTGTCGATTTCCAGGAGCTGGTCGGGGAGGTGGTCGACCTGGAGGGTGGTGTGGTCGAGGCCGAAGCGGTCGGCCAGGAGGCGTTCCAGCTCCCAGCGGCGGGCGTGGCAGTCCGCGTCGCGCTCGACCAGGATGTGGGCGGAGAGGGCGGGGAAGCCGGAGGTGATGGTCCAGACGTGGAGGTCGTGCACCTCGACGACCTCGGGAACAGCGGCCATCGCCCGGCCGATCTGCTCGGTGTCGATCCCGGGCGGTGCGGCTTCGAGCAGGATGTTGGTCGCGTCGCGCAGGATGGTCCAGGCACTGGCGGCGACCAGGAGCGCGATCACGACCGAGATCAGGGGGTCGGCGATTTCCCAGCCGGTGGTGAGGATGATCACGGCGGCCGCGATCACCCCAATCGAGCCGAGCAGGTCGGCGATCACGTGGCGCAGGGCGGGGGAGAGTCTCAACGTCGCCGCCGAGCGCCACAGGATCCCGGCGGCGGCCGCGTTGATCGCCAGGCCGCCGACCGCGATCGCGAGCATGCCGCCGGCGGCCTGGCGATC
>DASROV010000491.1:0-5895 GCA_035646755.1 Trueperaceae bacterium
GAGCGACCCGCGGCGCCCGACTCAGAGATGCAGGCGGCCGGTGACGCTGATCGCGCAGCGGCCTCCGAGGCGGATCCCGGCGTCGACAGCGTCCCGATCTCCGCGGGCCACCACCAGGCGCCGGGGCTGTTGCGACCGGCGCCGGTGACCTGGCTCTCGTCGGTGGTGAACGAGGGCAGCCGCCAAAGACCGCCGCCAAGGCGTTGCCACCGCCGCGCTAGCGGGCGCGCTCAACTTGATCGCCAGCCAAGGCGGGGGCAGTGTCGAGGGTTACCCGGAGGACGCCGCTTCCGTGCCGGCCGGCTTCCTCTACAACGGGGCACTCTCCACCTACGAGAACCTTGGGTTCACGCGGGATCGCAAGATCGGCAAACATCGCTGGGTTGTCACGAAGATCGTGGACCCCTCGTCCTAATCGATCCCCAGCTGGGTAGGTGCTTTCGCCCGTTACCGGAGCTGCCGAGTCGAGGACTGATCCCGTTTGCGAGCATGGCCAGTAGCGGATCGTCACGCGGACGCGCGCTGGTCTGGGATCGGGCTGTGCAGCATCGAGTTCATCGGCACCGATCGTTTCTCGTAGGCGGCGTCAACCCGGGGGTAGAGACCGAGGCGGCGTTCTGAGCCGCCGGCATACAGGGCCGATGTCAGCGATCGATGACCGCGACCGCTGAACCCCACCACCTAGCTCATCCGCTGAGCGCCGCAAGGGCTCGCCACAAGTCAACTCGCCTGCTCCATCGGTCATGGCCCTACATCACGGGGAAGAGGCCGCGTGACTCGTCCCGCGGCGGACCTCAACTCACCCCGTAGTGAAGCAGTAGCCCCAGGTCCTCAATCTGCTCCGCCCGTAGCCGCGTCACCTCAACCCCATCCACGAGGACCGTTTCGCGCAAGGCCGCCGGCAACGCGGCAACGGCGGCTGGTGCGACGTGTAGCCGCCACGACTCCTCCATTGTTACCTCGCCCGCTACGTGCTCGTAGGTGGCGACGGGCAGCCCTCCGAGCAAATCCTCCGCTTTGACCAGATCGACCGCTTGCGCGTTGCCCGCCGCGCGCGACAGTTCGACGGACAGCAGTTGAGCATCGTCGTAGAGCGTGCCGTCGCGCAGCTTGAGAAGCAGGATGGCGCGGCTGATCGTGAGCGTGCGCCCCTGGAAGAGGTAGGGGTAGTGGTCGCGCAGCAGGGTCAGCGTCACCTCGTGGTCGTTCGTGCCTGAGGGGTGCAGGAAGCGGTGCAGTTCGCTGCCGAACTCGCGACGCAGGCTGATGAAGTGGAAGAGACCGGTGTGCGCCGTGGCGTTGACCAGCGCGTTCACCCGTTCGGCCAGTTTGGGCACGACCTGCTGGCGCACCGCCGCGCCGCCGTCGCGCGCCGTGTAGCGAAGAAGCAGGTTCACGTCGCTGATGCTGTCGTAGTCGAAGGCGCGGTACTCGTCGTTGAGCTCGATGCGCCAGCGGCCGATCACGCCTGCGCCCTCGAAGGGCAGGTAGCGCTCGTCGCGCAGGTTGAGCTCGAACAGCCCGCCGTCCTCGCGGCCGCTGCTGGTGGCGATGGCCTGAATGCCGCCCACGTTGGTGACGAAGCGCGCGCCCGGCTGCGGAACTTCGTCGGCAGCGCCGGCGTACGGCTCGTGCGGATCAACGGTGTTGACGCGCGTGCGGTTGCTCAACAGCGTCAGCGTCGCATGGACACCTGCGTACGGCCCTACGACGCTGGGAATCGTCAGCGCGACGCTCTTGAGACGGCGCATGTAGTGGCTGGGAAAGTCGAGGTTGAAGAGCGCTTCGGGAACTTCAAATTCGCACGCGCCTGTCTCGCGCAGCTGGATCAGCGCCATCGAGTCGATGAGCCGCAGCGAGACGTACTTGGTGAGTTCCAGCTCGCGTCTGTTGCGCTCCAAGTAGGCCGTTTCCATGCGGCGCAGGTCGAGCGCGAGCCTCTCGCCCGCAAGCAAGCCCTCCTTCAGACTGTCCCAGTGGCCGAAGGTGACGAAGGTCGCGTCGCCCTGCGCCAGCTCGTGTTGGAATGCCCGCTCGGCTCGCTTGGCCACGTCGTAGGCGAGTCCATAGGCTTGGAAGTAGAGCCCCGAGGTCTGCGTGACCATCCAGCTGTAGAGCTCGTGGTTGGCGAACTTGAGACGCATGAACTCGTCAACTTCGCGCGACTGCTCGATCTGCGTCTCGTGGTTGCGTAGTTCCTGTTCGGCCACGGCGATGCGGATCTCCGCCGCCGCAAGTTGGCGCTCGATGCCCTCACTGTCGAACCCTGCCTGCTCGGCGCTGAAGTCCCACTCCTCCTGACGTCGTTCATAGCCCCCCTTGATCGAGGCACGCTGGGCGGCGTGCCGATCGAGAAGGCCGAACAACGAATACATCTGGGCGTGAGAACTGACCGCTTTTGAGAGGTTGTCGCCGCCAAACCGCGCCTTGACTGTGGGCGAAGAGAAGCCGCCCTCCGCGCCCACATCGAACTCTGGAATCAGCGCCAGCCTCGAGGCGATGAGTGAGTAGCCTTGGGCGATGGTGTCGAACATATCTGCCGATTCCATCTTTTTCAGATGCAGCTTTTCATTCTCAATCAGCGGTTTGCGGTTGGCATAGAACTCGTGTCGTGCCTGAGCCGACTCCAGGGTCTTCTTCAGCCCGCCTACCGCCTCCTTCGCCTCCGCGATCTGGCGCTCGCGCACGAGTTTCACGCCCTGTAGCAGGTTCTGCTCGTGAGTTTGGCGTAGCAGCGAGAGCTCCTCGGCGTCCTTCTTCTCGAGCGCCTGCAGGAGCGCGCTGCCCAGCGCCTTCACCTCGTTGCACAGCTCCAACGCCTTGCCCGCCATGATTTGGAAGCGGTAGTGCGGACGGGGTGCGTTGAGGTCGTTGAGCACGCTGCCCAAGTCCAGACCCGCCGCCGCCGCACGCACCAGCATCGCCGGGTCGATGGGCGGCGCGAAGAGGTCGAGAGAGCGCACGACGCCCTCGATGTTCATGCAGTGGCGAATCTTGAAGAGTCGATCTGCCACCGTGTCCCAGTAGCCCAGCAGCTTCTCATTGGGCGGGATGCAGAAGAAGAGCGTCGAGCCGATGATCTCGTGAGTCGGCGGCTCAATGGCGAGGTCGACCTCGCCCTGCGGTACGCCGCGATCAATCACGGCGAAGTCTTCAGCGGGCAGCTCCCTCGAACTCGAGGCCGGGCTCGCGCGACCGGCCAGTTCCGTCTCCAGCCGCACCAGCGCGTCGCCGAACTCGTCCAGGTGCGGCACAAGGTCGTTGAAGGTGCGCACCGGCTCGCCGTTGATGGTGCGCTCGCCCGCCGGTGAGGGGATGCGCTCCGGCTGTTTGCCCAGAATCTCCGCAGCCAGAATGTAGAGCTGGATCGCCTCGAAGACGGATTCACGCGTGTCGCGGCGGAAGAGGTAGTCGCCCCAGGCGATCAGGTTGTCCAGATACTTCATGACAACCGCCCGTTGGTAGGCAGCGGGTCGCTGCTCGGCGATCAGGTGCGGCTGGAAGGGATTGTCGCGCCAGTCCTCGATCTGATCCTCCAGCCGCCGCTTCATCTCCAGATCCGCCGGGTTGCTAGAGCTCAGAAGACGCAGCATCTGCTCAACGCTCTGAATGTCGCTGTTCTCGTAGAAGGGCTTGACCTTCCAGAAGCGATAGCGGTTGAGCGCCTCGGGCACATCCGAGCTGTCGGTGGGATCAAAGATGTAGTGATACCACTGCTGCGCCTCCTCGAAACGCTGATTCTGTGTCAGGTGGTTGGCAATCATGAAGGGGATGTGGAAGAAGAGCTCCCAGTTGTAGATCGAGTAGGCGCGCCCATACTCGAAGTCAAACTCCTCGACCGGCAACATGCCCTCGGCGTCGTTGAGCCGGGGCCCAAGGTCATAGATGTCGTCGAACTGCTCGTCGTCCGGCTCGTGCATCAGTTGCCGCCGCAGGTCGTGAGCCTCGCCGTGTTCGCGCGGGTTGAGGATGCCCTCAACGCCGTAGCGGTTGAGTTGCTTGATCAGCACGTCGACATAGGGATGGTGGAACGAGTGGAAGGTGTACTCGGTGCGCCTATAGACATGCTGCAACACAGACCAACCGCTATCGGCCACGCCCAGCTTCATCATTGCATCGGCAACATAAACTTCCTCGGCCATATTCGTTGCCAAGATGGATCGCGTTGCCGCGTCCCCGACCGGTGGCTGTGCCATCCCAGAAGCGCTCTGCCTGGTTAGACCGGCCAAAGGGACGCCCACGTCACCGCCGATGATTGGCTGCCCGCCCTGCACCATCGTCAGTGGCTGGCCGCTCAACACGCGCCCATCAAAGGCGCTCATCACATGGCTTGTCGCGACGCCGAAGGCGGGCGCGTGCGTCTCGGGGTGCAGCACCGATTCGAGGCTCGGGCTGATCATGCGCGCACTAGTCACGTGTGACGGCAGGAACGGCCCCAGAATGTCGGACATCTGCAGCCGGGGTCCGCTCTCCAGAAAGACGCCCACATCGGGGAAGTCGTGCACCAGATCGCCCGCAAAAGACAAACCAAAGAAACGGCGCGGCGATACCAAAAAACTGTGGTTTCGATCTGCAAAGAAGAATGGCCCCGTTGACCTGTGGTAGTGCAGGTATTGCAGGGGAAGCGTCACGCGGTAAGTGTGGGGCGCGTTCTTCAGCACTTCCTGATATGAACCGTCGTAGCCGCGCAGGCTCAGCATCGAGCCGCCGCTCGCCGTGGCGTAGTACGACCAAACGTTTGCGCCCTTCACCGGACAAGCGATGTAACTGAAGCCATCCGGGTAAAGGACGAGCTCAATCTGCCCATCATTGGCGAACAGGAAGTTGGACGGATTCTGGTGCGGTAAATGAAGGTAAATTGAGTCGAAGTACGAGGTTCCATCCGTGGGGGCCCATTCAGTCGCGACCAGCAAGTCGCCGTTTGTTTGGACGAGCGGGCGGGGGCGGTAAGTCTGGGGGCGCAGTGTTTCATCGGTTTCATTCCGAGAACGCCATGTCTCCACCCAGACGTCCGAAATCCGCTTGGGCGACCACTTGCGCTGGCGATATTGGCTCCACGCCAACCTGATTTCCAGATAGCGATCGGGCTCATGGCCCGCCTGACTAGTGTCTTCCTCCGCCTTCACCATCGTCTCGAACCAGAAGAGGTAGAGCCGCCGGTTGTAGATCACGGGCTGTACGTTTTCGCCCTCGATGTCGACGGGCACTTCTTGCCAGGGCGTCCACCGGCGGGCTTCGACCCACTTGCGGTAGAAGTATTTGTGGGGCGTTCCTTCGGTGCGCGCGATCACGTGCAGCGTGTTGGTGTCGTCCTCGTTGTAGAGACCCACCACCTCCAGCCGCCCGACCTCGTCCAACTTTTCGAGATAGTTCTCGTAGGCAATCTCCACCGTCTCCAGGGTGACGTCGTTCTGCAGCAGTTCGTTCTCCAAATCGATGAAGGCGGGAGACTTCTCCGGGCGCAGCTCCGGCTCTATCCAGTTCTCCGGCGTGACGAAGACCCTGACGTTGGCCTCCCACAAGCGGTAGTTCTTCATCCACTGCCATCTGGCCGCATCCTCGGTCGAGAAGTGGACGTCGTCCTCCAGGTTGAGGAAGATGCGCTGCACGAAGAGTTGCACTGCCGCCGTGGCAAAGACGATGCGCGAGGTCAACATGCAGGGGTCCATCTCCGCATCCATCAGGAAGCGGGCGTAGAGGTCGTTGGTGTTCTGAATCAGCGGGTCGTCAATCTGCTGGATCGCGGCGTCGACGAGTGCGTCGCGCTGGCGCCGACGCAACCCGTCTCGGATCGGCGCGGCCACGTTGAGCCACGCGCTTTCGCTGAACTTGGCGCGCGCTGCCTGCTTGACTTCGCCCGCGATGGTGCGCGTCACGGACGCGGTGGTCCAGGAC
>DASROV010000492.1:0-3977 GCA_035646755.1 Trueperaceae bacterium
TCGCCTGCTGATGATCAAGCTGCAGCACAAGTACCATCAGGGACCGTGGTCACCCACCGTGACCGCGCCGCCAACACCAACCGTCCGGTTCAGCCTTGCCGCCTGACCAGACCCATGTCACACGTTGGCCGCGCTACCGAATATTTCGCAGCGAGGCCTTCCCGACTCTAACGTTCATGACTCCAGGCGATCGACGAGTTTTTGGCAGTGCCTGTTGGTCGGATCAAGTTGGAGCCCCGCCTCAGCGTAGCGCAATGCTCCCTCAGTGTCCTTAAGGTGCATGTGCAGCCAAGCCAACCGTGACAGGTCTGTGGCGTCAGCGTCGGAGCACCTCGAGACGAACACGTCGCACAGCCGTTCGGCCATGATGCGTTTCTCGTCGGTGTCGACGTTCAGATGTCCGTCGGCTAGTAGTGTGTTGAGCCGATTCGCTGCTGCGCTGATGTCAGTGATCGTGGCATCTGCGCGCTGAGCCAGTTCAAGTCGTGCCTGCACCTCGCCGAGGGCGTCGCCAACTCGCTCCTTGAGGCCGGCGAGCTTCCTCCATGCCTTTACGTCCCCGGAACGGTCTTCGATGTAGCGCTCAACCTCCCGAATGCCCTGTTCGAGCCCACTTGGTCGAGGTAGCTGTTGAATGTAAAGATCGGCGAGGTGCAGCCGTGCCGGAGGGTACTTGCCGGACACGTACCGAAGTACAGGCTCTACATCTTGCAGGGATTGACCCTTCTCCAGCCTCTGGGCGATCGAAGACATGAGACGTTCAACGCGCGGTTCAACACCGCGCTCGGCATCTATCGTCTTTGACGCTCCGAACAGTCGGATAATTTGCGTGTCGGCCTCAATCGCTGTCTTGTACGGGTGAACGGTCAGCTTCCGCCTGCCGAACACGGCGGCCGCAAGCGGGACGCTGATAACCTCCTCCCCATCTACTGCGGAGGAAGCCATCTCGATGAGCGACGCACGCTGGAGGGTCCGAAGAGCCTGCGCAGCGTTGATGCGTTCTTGGTTTCCCGGTCGAAGGAGCGCCGCTTCCAGGGCCAAACGCGGCACGTTCGAGCGCCAATTGCTCAGGGTTAAGAAGACCCGTTGCACGGGAGTCGCTAAAGCTTCGAATGTCCGCTCGAAAAGCGCGTTGAGCAACTCGTCCTTGCTCGCCATGATGCGTTCGACATCCATTCGGTGCCCCGCATTGGCAACTTCACCCAGAAGAACCTTCACGACATACGGGTGGCCGTCGCTCTCATCGAAGACATTGTCCAGGTAGTCCTTAGTCAGCAGGTGCATGACACCCAACCGGGCCCCCGTCGCCCGGGCGAGCTCATGGAACTCGGGCTCCTCCATTCCTCGAACCTCTACAGGGTAATCGGTCTTATACTCACTCTGCCTTGTCGTAATAAGGACCTTGTTCGGGAGACGGATCGCAGTATCGAGGAAAGTGTAGAGCGCTGCCTTCTCCTGGATCGTCTCGAAATTGTCCAGGACGAACAGCGCCGGGCCACCGAGACGTTCAGTTCCCGAGAGGCAGTCGCGCAGGTAGTCCCTGGCTGAGTCCCAAGTACCATCGGGCACGGCTTCCATCACCGAGACGAAATCCTCCGCAACCTCAGAGATGGTAAGGACCTGGGGACGTACTACTCGCGGCCCATGCTCCAACAGGTCGATGTCGCGCGCGCTGAACCACAGGATGAACTCGTACGTGCTGGATATTTCGGCTAGGTCGTGCAGGACGTGTAGGGCGAGCGAGGTCTTGCCGATGCCACCTCTTCCGAGCAGCGTCACCATGGGATGCCGGTGCTCATTTTCGAGAACCTCTCTAAGTTCCTGCTCGAGACGCGGACGTCGCACGTAGTCCGCTCGTGGTGGCGGCAGTGTGGCGAAAACGTTGCCTACGACATTAAGGTTGCGAGGAGGGGCCGTCTCACTAGCGGGCCGAGCGCTCGGCGGGGTCTTCCACCGACTTACGTCGAGAGCGATTCTCTCGTCTGAGTGGTAAGAAAGGCCCTCGCATGTGTCTCCGCCTGATTTCCCATTGGCCACATAGATATCGCTAAGATCGACATCCGTCGCCATGAGGCTAACAGGCCGAGGTGCATCCCAGTTTATGTAGACCCCGTCTTGGTAGCTGTAGTCCGGTGACGACTTTAGGTATCCTAGGGGGCCTGCGTCGCCGCCCAACTTGCTGATGCGGAACTTGCCGTTGAAATTTTGGTGCAAGTAGACCCACGGGCGACTGAACAGTTCCAGCTCTTTAGTCATGGTTTCGAGGCTGGCCTCTAACGGCCGAGCCGCTCTCGAACACGCTGAGGCGAGGGGAACTCCATGCCCGCGTGTTGCGTTTCGTAACCTGGCGAAGCTGTCGAACCAGCGTCTCAGCGAGACCTTGCCCTGGGACGGTTCGACGTCTTCGAACTCGGTGAGCGCAGCCTCTAGGTCACTGGTGCATTCGCGTTGCCACGCTTTGGAGCCTGGCGCAAAGCCCTGTGTAAGTTGAGATCGGACAGATCGGCTCTCGTAGAGAGCGACGGCTGCAGCAGGACCTTGCAGCACATCGTGGAGCACCTTAACCCACGATCCGACCGAATCCGCGCGGACGAGTTCATATTCGAGTGCGTAACGATGCTGCTGACGCTCACCGGGGACCGAACTCAGCAGGCCCAGCGTTATTAGCTTGGCCGCTAACTCTCCGAGGTAGAGTAGCTCGTAAAAGTAGGCGGTGTCCGAGTCCTCTCGGGCCATGCCGACGCGGTCCCAGCTGCGAGCGATAGGCACGAACTCGTGCATTTAATCTCCTTGGTCCACTCGATCCACAGTGCAAGGTCGCCCCCTCGATGTCTTCGCCCTACAGTTGCCGGTTCGACGCGACATGCGGGGTGTTCGAGGGGCATCTGGCTTGTCCGACTAGGACATGACAAGAGCGCCACGCGGCCATGCTGGAGACCGCGGCTCGTCGGGTCACCGTCGACGTCTCCCGGACTCTGACCGGGGATGCCTCGTCCATGCAATCGCATGATTCCATGGTCTAGCAAACCGACGGGTGCGGTTTCGCGCCCTGCCGAGCCCCGGCCTGCGGCATGACACCACAACACGAGTACGGGGACGCGAAGCCCGTCTCCATTGTAAGCAGCGGGGTGGGCTATTGATCTATGATGCGACCTCCTCGTAAGCCATCTTCCGGGACCATGCTTGATCGTCACGTATGACTCTAGCAACTATCCTGGGGGCTCCCAGTGGGCGTTGTCACGCCATTGGAGCCCGGATGCGTCTGTCCTTGTGGATCTCCAGTCCCCATGCTCACCAGATCCTTCGCCTCTGTCTCCTCGCCCATGCTGGGCCTCGGGTGTTCATGACGTGTTCCATAAACCATATATGGCCGCGGTGGCCGACCGGGTCGGTCGACGGGCGCGACCGACCTTGCGACCTCACGATTTTGAACCGCCTTCAGCGCGAACGTCAGCGGTGGGGTTCTCGCAGCCGCGCTTTTACACTGGACGTTCCACCCATTGGGTGAGGGCCCATGGTCGCCCGCTCCGACGTGACTACGCCGCCCAGGACTGCGCGCTCAGGCCGATGCATAGGGGTCGCTGAAGCCGCAGTGCGGCACATGAGCGGCTGTTTGGCCTAACTCGCTGCGGCCGTCGCTCGCTGGAAGAAGGTCCGAGGCATCGGACGCTCAAGGCGCCAGGTGATGGCGATGGGGCGGTCGCCGTGGGCTTCCACGAGGCGGCAGGGGCCGAGGAAGAGGTAGGGCGAGGCGATGCCACCGGGGCCGCGCTTGGCCTCGCGGACGAAGAGCAGCACCTGGCCGCGGCGTTCGTTGGCCGCGAGGTAGCGCCCGCCCGTCGGTGACGCCTGGGAGGTAGCCGATTGGGACTCCCAGTGGAACAGCTCGGGCGAGATGGCGTAGTCGTTGTAGAGCGTGGTCGGTGAGTAGTCGCGTTCGGACTTGCGGAGGGTCACCAAGAAGACGTCGGTGTCGG
>DASROV010000493.1:0-20390 GCA_035646755.1 Trueperaceae bacterium
CCCTGTCACTCGTCGCTGCCGCCTTCTGCGCTACGGCTGCCGCGCACGCCACGCTGGTGATTGGCACGCTCACCGTCGCGCCGGACCCGCCGGCGGGCTGCTCGTTCTCACTTACGTCGCCAGCAGCGGGGCGGAGCTCGAGGAAGATCACGGCGTCCTCGACCTCGACGAGTCCGGGGTCCTCTAGCTCGATGGTGGCGATGAGAGCCTCAGCCCCCGCCGGCGGGTCCGGCGCGACGGTGAGCGTGCCGATCACCAGCGTGGCGTGCGCGGCAGCCGTAGCGCAGAAGGCGGCAGCGACGAGTGACAGGGCCAGGAATAGTGGGCAGAGGAGGCGCTTCACGTGCTCACCTGCTCCTCTCGCGGCTGGCCGCGGCCCGGGCCTTCGCCCACAACAGCTCGCGTGGCGTGACGCCAGAGTTGACGATCTCGGCGGCCACCTCCCGCCCGACGTAGCGGTAGTGCCACGGTTCGTAGTCGTAGCAGGTGAGCTCACTGCTACCCTCCGGGTAGCTCATCACGAAGCCGAAGCGCCAGGCGTTGGCGGCCACCCAGCCACCTTCGGGCGTGGCGGCCCAGTCGTCGAGTTCCCAGGCCGGGGGCCCGTGCAGCGAGCGCAGGTCAATGGCTGTGCCGAGTTGGTGCTCGGAGTGGCCGGGCCGGGCGCTGGTGGCCAGCGCTGCCTGCCTGCCGTTGCGCTCCACCCAGTACTGGAAGGTGTCCTGCTGGTAGTCGTAGCTGCGGTAGGCCGACTGGATGGCTAGCTCGTGCCCCGCCGCGGCGGCGGCCGCCAGCAAGGCGCGCAGATCGTCGATCACGAGCGAGCGCACCTGGAAGTCGCCGCCGCCCGCCTGGCCCGCAGGGAACGCCGCGGCGGCACCTGTAAGGTCGGCTGGCGCGTAGGCTGCCGCGAGCGCGAAGACGGTGTCGAGCACCGTCGTCTCCCAATCGTCGTAGTCGCTGCGTGGGGCGGGGAGGTCGTCGAAAGTGCAGCCAGGAAGGGGCTGGGGCCCTGCTGCCTGCGCCGCGCTTGCTACCGGCGCAGCCGCGGGCTCTTGCCGCTCGGCGGTGTGGCTTGCGGTTTCGCTCGCGGTGCCGGCCGGCGGCGCGGCGGCGGCTTGGAACGGCCCGGTCGAGGGTCTTTGCAGTGCCAGCAGAAGGCCGCCGAAGAACACCAGAAGAGCGAGTAGGACGCGCGTCACGGAGCGCAGGCTACCACCGGGCCGGGCGGCTGGCGACCCCCTGCTGCCGGGTCAGAACGTCGGCCCAAGGACCGTCCCGCGCATCTCCATCGGCTGCGCGAGGATCACCAACTGCAGCAGCGTGAAGCCGAGCACGAACAGCAGCAGGGGCCACATCGCCAGCACGCCGCGCCGGCCGAAGTCGCGCAGCGCGATGCGCACCGTCGTGACGATGGCCACCGCCGCGGCCGCGGCGCTTATCAGCGCCTGTATGCCGAACAGCCAGCGGCTGGGGACGAGTTGCGCAAGGCGCCAATTGGGGTCGATCGGGAACCCGCGGTACTCGAAGAAGTGCTGGAAGACAGGGACTATGGAGAGCGCACCGGTGAGGAAGTGGAAGGTGTAGTGCGCGGCCCAGAAGCCGAAGCCGAGCGCTACTACCACATAGCCCCAGCGCTCGAAGGCCCGCCGTGGTGACGGCTTGCCGCCGCCGGCGACGTCGGCGAGGGTCGTCGCCAACACCGTGACGCCAACGCCAGCCAAGGTAGCGCCAAGGTAGAGGAGGCCGAGCAGCACCGCCTCGTTACGCGTGCCGAGCTGGAAGGAGAGCCACTCGGCGAGGTCGTAGAACGCCGGGACCATCGCGAACGCGTTCATCACGCCCCAGAAGGTGAGGAGCACGCCCATGGCCATCACGGCCAACCGACCGCGGCGGGCCCACGGCGCCTTGGCCAGTTCCCGGCCCGGGGCGCGCACGCTCAACCCGACGTTGTCGTACGGGCAGGCCCTAACGCAGTTGAAGCACAGCGTGCAGTCCATGTTGGAGGTGATGGTGGGCACGAACAGTTCGGTCTCGCAGCCGGGGAAGTAACCCCCACCGTTGGCGTTGACGACCTGCGAGGTCGCGATGAACGCGGCCGGCGTGTCGGCCATGGGCAGCTCCGCGGAGTAACGGCCGTGCAGGCAAGGCTTGTGCTCGCAGGCCCGGCAGACGTCCGGGTCGACGGCCACTATCTGCGTCGGCGACACGCTGGCGAGCGCGAAGTTGAAGTTGCCGAGGGGGCACACGTAGCGGCAGAAGGTACCGGCGGGGAAGGCCACGTCGATGAGCAGAGCCGCAGCGAAGTAGCCGATGGCCAGCCAGGCGGTAAGCCACGGGCTGGCCCACAGGTCGAAGATCTCGTACGACAGGAAGAAAGCCACGAGCAGCCCGATGACCAGCCACTTGTTGCGAAGCGGCCGTGGCCAGGCCAGCTTGCCAGGAAGCAGGCGCTCGAGGCGGCGGCTCAACCCGCGCGTGAGCATGAGCGGACAACCGGCGCAGAAGGCGTTGCCTACCAACGCCAGGCCGATGACGAGCAGCCCGCGGTAGTGCAACCAGACGGCCGTGGTGGCGACGTTGCGGGGCGCGATCTGGCGACCTGTGAGGCCGTCGACGATGACGAAGATGGCGAGCGCGAGCAGCGGTAGCTGGAAGACGAGGCGCGCGTACTTCCATCTCACGAAGCGCCTCACGCCCGGCAGGCGGAACAGGTCGAACCCGCGCGGCTGGTCGACCAGGGGGCCAGACGTACGCGCTTCGGCTCGGAGGCTCACCTGCCGCTTACGGTGACGAACGTCTCGTGCTTGGCTACGCGGCCGTCGGCGGTCTTGACCCTCGCAGTTACGAACCAGTCGCCGGCCATGGCGAAGGCGAAGTCGTCGGCGCGGTAGACCCCCGGCTCGCCAGGCAGCGCGGTGACGATCACCGGTTGCATGCCGGCGTGCGACATGTCGCCCTGCAGCTCGACCGTGGCGCCTGAGACACCCTGCGAGCCGTCGAGGACGTGGACCGTAACTGGAGCCGGTCCGACGGAGGTGGTCTCGAACTCGATGCGGATGCGCAGGCCATCCTCGGCCTCAGCTGCCGTGACGTCGTTGCCTGCTGCGCCGCGCGGCTCAGGGGGGCGACAGGCGACGAGGCTCAAGACCGCGAGTCCGAACATCAACGGCAGCAGGAAGCGGTTGCGAAGGGGACTTGGCATGCTTGCCCGATGCTATCAAGGGCGCCGGCGTGCGCCGGTCTTGGGCGAACCGTCGTCGGCACGGCGTGCCGTGCGGGCTTTCGTTCCTCATGGCAGCCTCCCGACAGCGCGCAGGTAGTCGACGACGCCGGAGCCGAGCGCGACGGCGAGTGCCTCGGAGTCGTCGAGTAAACGCTGGTCGGCGGGGTTGGAGAGGTAGCCGAGCTCGACGATGAGCGCCGGCGTCGATCTCGCGACGGCGTGGCGGTAGCGCCGATGGTTGAAGGCGTAGTAGACGAGCATGTTGCCCGAGACGTTGCGGTCGTCGTCAGGCAGGCCGGTGGCGAGCATGGCGCGGTCGACGACGAGCTTGAGCAACGGCTCGAGCACGTTGCGAGCGGGCCGGAAGTGCGCGCTCTTGTAACCACGCCGGTCCTCGTCGGCGTTGGCGTCGACATGAAGCGACAGCACCAGGTCGGCCTGGTAGCCGGGCGGGACGGTGGCGGACAGCATGTCGACCACGATGCCGCGGCGCTCGAGCAGCGCGGCCAGGCGAGCGGCTACCTCCTGGTTGACGTCGACCTCGTCGACGCCGTCCCAGTGGCCGCCGGTGCTCGTGCGCAGACTGGCCAGCTCCCGGGGCTGGTCGCCGGCCTCGAGATGACCCACCTGCACGCCGACGCGGACCGGGCCGGCGAGCGAGTTGGCCAGGCGCTGCGCTGGCTCCCAGCGCCACACCCGCACTTCGGGGCGCAAGGGTCGGCTCGAGAGCGCCGGCACGTAGTCACCCGTCCAACTACCACCGTCGCCGCCCGGGTCGAGCGACGCCTCGGAAGCGTCGCGCAGCGCGAACGCGCCGTTGAGGGTCAGCCAGGTGAGCAGCCCCAGCAGGCAGCCGAGCGCCAGCAAGCGACGCCGGCGGGCGCGCTTCGCGAGGCGCTCAGGGCTCACATGCGCTCGCCCGTCAGCCAGAATACGACGTGCTCGTCGATATTCTCGATGTGATCACCGAGTCGTTCGAGGTAGCGGGCGACGTCGAGCAGCTTCGTGGCACGACCTATCGCTCCCGTCGATTCGAGCATGTAGGTGAGCAGTTCGCGTTGGATCTGCTGGTAGAGCTCGTCGATCTCCTCGTCCATGGCGTGGGCTTCGAGAGCGGCGCCTTTGTCGCGCTCGGCGAACGCCTTCATGGTCACGTCGAGCATGCGCTCAAGGACCTCGAAGATGCGTTCCAGGTCGAGGTAGCGCTTGAGCGGGGGCTCCTTGGTCAGCTCGACCGCGGCGGTGGCCACATGTTCGGCGTAGTCGCCGGCCCGCTCGATGTCGGAGAGGGCCTGATAGCAGGCGCCGAGGAAGCGTAGGTCACGGGCTGCCGGCTGCCTGCGGGCGATGACCGTGAGTATGCGCATTTCGAGGTCGACCTGCATCGCGTCGATGGCTTCGTCGCCCGCGATGCAACGCTGAGCGGCGTCGGCGTCGGCGTCGATAAGCGCCACGCGGGCAAGCTCGGTGGCTTCTCGAACCAGGCTCAGCATCCTGAGCAGGTCGGCGCTTATGGCCTGGATGTCTTCTGCCAGCGGTCCGTTCTCCACGGTCGACATGATAGCCGAGCCCAGTGGCGCCCGCCCGCCGGGCGGAGGACCGCGAAGCGCGGGTGCCGCTCGCTTGCAAGGCTAGACTCGTACACCGTGACCGAGAGACCGTTAGTGCTCCTCGTCGAGGACGACGACCTGCTCGGCGAGGTCGTTGCTCACAACGTCGGCGCGGCGGGCTTCGAGGTCGTCCTTGCGGCCACCTCGGGGGCAGCCGTGGGTCACTGGGATAGGGCCGACGTTGTGGTTCTCGACTGGATGCTGCCCGACGAACCCGGGCTGGCGCTGCTGCGCCGCATGCGCGCGCGAGCTCATGACGCCACGCCGGTGCTTATGTTGACCGCACGAGGGCGCGAGGCCGACCGTGTCGAGGGTCTGGAGGCCGGCGCCGACGACTACCTCGTCAAGCCCTTCTCCGCGGCTGAGCTGGTGGCCAGGTTGCGGGCGCTACTGCGCCGGACGACCACGAGGCGGCGGTACGTGGCGGGGTCGCTCGAGCTTGACAGCGACCGCGGCCGCGCTCAGCTAGCCGGCGAGGAGTTGGAACTTAGCCGGCGCGAGTTCGAGCTCCTCGCCTACCTAATGGCGCACCCCGGAAGGGTGTTCACGCGCCAGGAGTTGCTCGACGAGGTGTGGGGTGTCGACTTCGTCGGCACCGAACGAACTGTCGATCAGCACGTCGCCCAGTTGCGCTCCCGAGTCGGTAGCGGACAGATCGCCACCGTGCGCGGCCGCGGCTATCGTTTCGAGGCGTACGACGCCGGCAATCTATCAGGACCGGACGAAGTCGCGATGCCGTCAGGGTTGGACGAAGTCGCGATGCCGTCAGGGTTGGACGACGCCGTGATGCCGTCAGGGTCGGACGGCGCCGCGAAGCCGTCTGTGTCGGACGGCAAATGACGCCCTCGGGGCCTGGCGGCAGTCCGGGCCGGGAAGGTCCGCTCGCCGGGGCCGACAACGCGTGGTTCGACGCCCTGGCCGAGGGGGTGGTGCTGGTAACGACCGCGGTGGTGCTCGACCTCAACGCCGCTGCGGCGAGCCTGCTCGACGTCACGCGCGAGGCGGCGCGAGGGGCGCCGCTGATGAGCGTGTTGCGCGACCATCGCCTTGAGCGCCTAGCTACGGCGGCGGGAGCTGGTGAGCGCGCCGCGCATCAGGTCGAGCTGCGCGGCAAGGCGGTCGAGGCCGTGGTGGTTCCTGGTGCCCTGCTGCTCCGCGACAGGTCCGAGGTCGCCATTGCCAAGCGCGATGCCCGCGAGCTGCTAGCGGTGTTGTCGCACGAGTTGAGAACGCCTGTTGCTGTTATTCGCGCGGTGCTTGAAGCGCTGGCGGGCGGCCCGAGTGAGGACGCCGACGCCGGCCCGGGCGGTCCCGAAAGCGCCGGCGTAGGTGCGATTGACAACGCCGGCGCCGGCTCGGGCTCCGGCTCTCGGCCCGGACCCGGACTCGACGAGCAGCGCAAGACCTACTTCCTCCGTCGGGCGATAGGCGAGGCCGAGCGGCTCACGCGGTTGTTGAGCGACCTCACCGTCGATGTGAGGCCGCCGCGGGAGCGGACCGTCGAGCTCGGCGCGGCGATCGCGCGGGCGGTGGCGGTGACCGAGAGCGTGCAGCGTCGGCACGCCGTGAGCGTGGGCGTTCTGCCCAGCGCTTTGGCGGTTTGGGTGGACGAGGACAAGCTGTTGCAGGCGCTGGTAAACCTGGTTGAGAACGCCGTCGTTCACGGACGCGAAGGCGGCCAGGTCGAAGTTGCGGCGCGCGCCGAGGGCTCGCTGGCAGTCGTCGAGGTGCGAGACGAGGGGAGTCGCTTGGCGCCCGAGCTCATCGAGACTCTCTTCGAGCCGCGAGCCCAAGGTGGCGGCAAGAACAAGGGCACCGGTCTCGGGCTTAGAATCGTCCGCTCGCTCGCCACGGGCTGGGGCGGAGCGGCCTGGGGCGGCGCCCGCAGCGACTCACGGCCCGGGAACGCGTTCATGTTCAGCGTGCCGCTGGCAGACTCGCGCTGAACGTCGTGGCGCTGAACCTGGCGCCGAGCTTCGTAGCGCGACCGCAGTTGGGCGAGGCCGGCCAGTCCCAACCGGCGCGGGCGCGGCGACGACGGCTCAGCGGACCAGCTCGTCCTCGGGCAGGGCGCGGGCGGGCAGGCGCCTGTCCCTTGCTGGCCGTGGCGTTCGACCTATGGCTAGCTCAACGGGAGCAACGAACGCCGGCCTGAGGCGCTCCCGGCGCGGCTCGAGGGTAAGTTCAACGGTGTCGAGCTCGCGCACTGGCAGCGCCCGCGGCGCGTTAGTTGGCCGCCTCGCGAGCGGCGCGGCGCGACGTACCACGGCCCCGTCGGCGATGCGGGACCGCGGGAAAGCCCGGCGGTAGGCTGTCGGCCCAACCATGGCCAGCAGTACCAGTGCGGCGCCGAGCCCAGGAAGCAGAGCGCGGTGCTCGTCCACCAGCGCCGCGAAGGTGACAGTGGCGCCGCTGCTGGCGAACAGGGTGATGCCGGCAGTTCCCCAGGCCAACAGGTAGGCGAGAGCCCCGTTAAGCGGCCCCGCCCAACGGGTGGCCCGCGGCGACGGGTAGATGGCCAGCCAGCCAAGCACAGTCAACTCCAATGTCAGGACGGCCTCGGGCGCGCCGGGTAGCAACGCGCTGCTGGCGAACGCCGCGAACAACGCGCCGGCAAGCAGGCCGGTGGTAGGGCCGTACGCCAGCGCGACGAGGTAGAGCGGGAAGCGGTGAAGACCGGGGAGCACCTCGGCCAGCAGCGGCGGGAGTTGAGCTTGTGGCCACGACTCCGCGAGCATGCGCAGCACGAAGGCGAGCGCCACCGCGCCGAGTACGCGCACCAGGATCCTGGGGTTGGCAAGCGCCGCCGCGTCGGCGCGCACCAGGCCGCTCGACAGGGAGACCGCGGCGAGGAGCAGCGCCGCCGCCAAGGAGTAAAGCAGCACCGGGTCGCCCGCCAGCTGCGTCCAGAACTGCTGCAGTTGCGCCAGCATGGCGGCAATCTAGCACGCACCATGGTGAGCGCCGTAACCAGTCTCTCAGTGCCAGGCTGGCGCGAGCTCAGGCGCGTCGCTGACGCTTTTCAGCGGTCGTCGAGCGTCGCGCCGAAGGGGCTGTGCTGCCATTCACCGCTCGCCAGGAGGCGTGCCATCGCACTGTGGGCAGCGCGCGCCTTGTCGTCCCTGGCGAGCCAGCCGCCGAGCAGCGCTTCGGCGCGCAGGAACCCGCGGTGCAGGAACGCATGCAGCGCAGAGTGGTAGCGCTGGGTGATCACGTAGCCGCCCCTCCTGCCCTCGACGTGGAACGCAGGATGAGCGGGCGTCGACACACCGCCGACGTGAACGACGGGAGCCACGACGAGCAGGCAACGGCGCCCGGCGCGGCGGGCTCTGAGGCAGAACTCGAGGTCTTCGTTGAAGAAGCGCAGGCTCTCGTCGTAGCCGCCGATGGTCTGGTAGAGGTCACGGTCGAAGAGCTGAAGGCAGCCCGATAGCCAGGAGACGCTGGCGCCGCTCTCGCCAGAGCGCCGGGCGGCGGCGTAGTTGAGGCGGTACGGCAGTCCGAGGTCCTGTGGTCGGCCCTCCGGCGTCAGCGCGAGCGGCCCTACGACACCTGCGCGCGAGTCTCCGCGGTGCGCCGTCAATAGGCGGTCGAACGTGTCCCGCTCCACCAGCACGTCGGCGTTCATGACGACTAGGTACGGCGTGGTGAGCCGCTCGAGGCCGACGTTGACGGCCCTCGAGTAGGAGTGGTTGGCCGTCGCCACCGCTTCAAGTGTCGCCGGCCACGAAGCTGCGCGCTCGACAGTCGGGCCGCCGCCGGTATCGACGACCACCACGCGCGCCTCCGGCGCGGCCGCCGCTACGCGCGCCATGGCCCGGTCCAGCAGGTCTCGCGGGGTGCGGTGGGCTACGACGACGATGCCGAGGCGCTGGTCAGCTGAGTCCATGTGGGGTAGAGCATGTCACGGTCGAACAACAAGGTGGGGCCAACGGCGTTAGCATGCCCCCGTGATCGAAGAGGCAGTGCGAATCGGTAAGGTGGCCGCCGTCGATGCGAAGGCTGTAAGGATCGGTGTGGCCCTCGGTGGTGGGAGCGCAAGAGGTTATGCCCACATCGGAGCGTTGGCGAGCTTGGAGCGGCACGGCTACGCCCCTGACGTGCTGGTCGGCACGAGCTTCGGCGCCGTGGTCGGCGCGCTCTACGCTACCGGCAGGGGCATCGACGAGCTGTGTGAGCAGGCCCGCCAGATGCGGCGGCGCGACGTGTTCCCGCACGTCGCCGACTTCGGGCTGCACCGGGCGGCGCTGTTCCGCGGCCACAAACTGCAGGAGTACTTCGCGCGGCTGCTCGAAGGGCGTCACTTCGAGGACCTCGAGCGCGAGCTCGTGGTGGTAACCACCGACATCGACAGCGGCGAGCGCGTCCTGCTCACCAGCGGGCCACTCGACCTCGCGTTGCGCGCCAGCGCCTCGCTGCCCGGCATCTTCGCCCCGGCCGAGGTCGAAGGCAGGCGCTTGATCGACGGCGGCATCGGCTCACCCGTGCCGCTTGACACGCTGCTTGGCATGGACGTCGACGTTGCGATCGGCATCGGCGCAGGCATGCAGGCCCGCGACTCGCGGTCGATAAGGGCTGCCCGCCGCCTCGTCGCCACGCCGCAACTAAGGCGCGCGCACAGCAAGGCGCTAAGCACCGCGCCCCGACACGCCTTCGGACGCCTCGGTCGGGCGATCGCCATCGCGGCGCAGAACTGGGTCGATGACGACAGCATCGAGGTCGCCGTTGCGGCCGAGCTCGCGCGCCAGGTGAGCGCCGAGCGAAACTGCGGTTCGCTCGAGGTGAACACCCGTCCGCCCATCCATTGGCTCAACTTCCACCGTGCCGGTGAGGCCATCGACGCTGGCGACGCCGCGCTCAGCGCGCTGATGCCGAGGGTGCGTGGAACGATCGCGGGCGTGCTCGCGGCCAGGGCTACGGTCGTCCCCGCCGCGCTGGCCAACCCCGGCGACTGAGGCATTTTTACTGACCTTACGCGAACCCCTTGCTCACAAGATGCGCTTGCCGAGCAGGCTGGCGGTAAGTTCGACGACGGTGGCGGCCGTCTCGTTGCCGCGGTCGAGGATCGGGTTCACTTCGACCAGGTCGAGGCTGCTTACGCGCCCCGAGTCGGCAAGCAGTTCCATGAGCAGATGAGCCTCGCGGTAGTTGAGGCCACCCGGTACCGGCGTGCCGACACCGGCCGCGAGGCTCGGATCCAGCACGTCGGCGTCGAAGGAGACGTGCAGCCGCTCGACCCCTGCCAGGCGCGCGAGAGCTTCCTGGGCGACGGCGGCGATGCCGCGCAGGTCTATCTCCTTCATGCTGTACGCGGCGATCCCGGCTCGCTCGATCACCTCGCGCTCGGGTGGGTCGACGCTTCGCAAGCCGAGGTAGACGAGGTCACTCGGCCTCACGCGTTGGCCACCGCCCCAGATCGCGGTGAAACGTTCGTCGCCTAGGCCGAGCAGGTGGGCGACCGGCATGCCATGAACGTTGCCGCTCGGGCTCGTGGCGGGGGTGTTGAGATCGGCGTGGGCGTCGATCCACAACACGCCGACCCGCGCCTCGCCCGCGGCCCCGGGAACCGTGCCCATGCTTATCGAGTGATCCCCGCCGAGCGCGATGGGGAAGCTGCCTGAGGGCAGAGCGGCCAGCCTTAGGCAGGCGGCCGCGCAGGTGCCGGCGATGGCGTCGGCGAACGGCAGCTCGCCGGTGAGGCCGACGGCCTCGGCGACCGGCACGTCGACGTTGCCGAGGTCGCTCACGTTGTGGCCAAGCGTCTCGAGCGTCGGCTCGAGCCGTGCCAGCCGCAGCGCGCTCGGTCCCATGTCGACGCCGCGCCGGCCGGCGCCAAGGTCCATCGGCACACCGAGCAGGTAGACGTCCACGTCAGCTCTCCCGCACGGCATCCGGTCGATGCCAGTAGCGGTCCTCGCGCTCGAGCAGGGCGAAGGCCTCCTCCGGCCCCGGGCCGCCTGCGGGGTAGGGGAACGGTTCGATCGCGTGGGCCTCGATCTGTCGCAACAGCGGCGTGAAGATGGCCCATTGGGCCTCGACCTCGTCGGCGCGCATGAACAGCGTGGCGTCGCCCTGCATGACGTCCAGCAGCAATGTTTCGTAGGCATCGGGGTTCGGTCGATCAAAGGTCTCCTCGTAGGAGAAGTCGAGGTCGACGCGAGCGAGGTCGATCTTCTGACCCGGCCTCTTGCCGTTGAAGCGAAGGGTGATGCCCTCGTCGGGCACCAGCCTCAGGATCAGGCGGTCGGGGCGCAGCGGCCTGGCCAGGTCGAAGGGGACGTGAGGAGGGTTTCGGAAGTGCAGGACTACCTCGCTCGCCTTCGCCTCGAGCTGCTTTCCCGAGCGCAGGTAGAACGGGGTGCCGGAGAAGCGCCAGTTGCGCACCCTCAGCCGCAGGGCCGCGAACGTCGACTGCCGGGAGGCGTCGGCGACGTCTGGCTCCTGCCGGTAGCCGACTTCGCCGTTGCCTGCTGTGTACTGGCCGAGCACGAGGTCATCGAGGCCGGGGCAGGTTACCGATCTAAACAGCTTCACCTTCTCGTCACGCACCGCCTCGGCGTCGAACCGGGCGGGCGGCTCCATCGCGACAAGCGCCAGGAGTTGCAGCAGGTGGTTCTGGAAGACGTCGCGCAGCACGCCCGCCTGCTCGTAGAACGAGCCGCGGCCCGCTACGCCGATGTCCTCAGACATCGTTATCTGCACGTGGTCGATGTAGCGGTTGTTCCACAACGGCTCGAACACGGTGTTGGCGAACCGCAGCACGGCAAGGTTCTGCGCCGTCTCCTTGGCCAGGTAGTGGTCGATGCGGTAGAGCTGGCTCTCCTCGAACAGCTCCAGCAGACGCACGTTGAGCGACTTGGCGCTGGCCAGGTCGTTACCGAACGGCTTCTCTAACACAAGTCTGGCGAAGCCGCCTTCGGGAGCACGGTCGAGCCCGACGCCGGCCAGCCCCGAGGCGATATCGAGGTAGGCGCTCGGCGGCGTGGCGGTGTAGAAGATCCGCCGTGGAGAGCCGGCCGTCTTGACGGCCTCGGCCAGGCGGGCGTAGCTGTCCGCGTCGTCGTAGCCACCCCTGAGGTAGTCGACGCGGCCGAGAAGGTCGTCGAGGACCTGCTCGTCGGGGTCGTCGAGCTCTTCGAGAAGGCAACCGCGCAGTTCGGCTCGTAACGCCTCGCTGGACAGCTCGCTTCTGGCGAAACCGATTGTCCTGCTGCCTGGGTCAAGCTCGCCGCCGACCTGAAGGCGGTAGAGCGCCGGCAGCAGCTTGCGCGAGGCGAGGTCCCCCGTCACGCCGAAGATCACGAAGGTGCACGGGCCGCCGGTCGTCCGGCCTCCGTTGCCTGTCGTCGTTTCGCTCACTGTGTCCTCCAAGTGCCCTCCAGGGCGATGCTAACAGGTACGTGATAGACTCCCGCCGGTGGAGCGGCCTCGTGGATCTCGCTGACATCGGACTGACTGACGCCCTCGCTCTGCTCAACCGCGGCGCCGACCAGATCGTCCCAGAGGACGGCTTGCAGCACAAACTCGCTGACGCCGCCGCCAAGGGGCGACAGCTGCGTGTCAAGCTCGGCGTCGACCCGTCGAGCACCGACCTGCACATCGGGCACGCCGTCGTGCTTCGCAAGTTGCGCCAGTTCCAGGACCTCGGTCACAAGGTCGTGCTGATAATCGGCGACTTCACCGCGATGATCGGCGACCCCAGCGGGCGCAGCAAGACCCGGCCGGTGCTTACGCTCGAGCAGACCCGCGAGAACGGCCGCACCTACGTCGAGCAGGCGAGCCTGGTGCTCGATCAGGACCCGGTGAAGTTCGAGCTTCGCCACAACTCCGAGTGGCTCGAGGCGTTGGGCTTCGCCGAGCTCATCAAGCTCGCCTCGAACTACACCGTCGCACGCATGCTCGAGCGCGACGACTTCACCAAGCGCTTCCACGGCGGCGTGCCGATAAGCGTGCACGAGTTCCTCTACCCGCTGGCGCAGGCCTACGATTCCGTCGCGGTGAGAGCCGACGTCGAGCTCGGCGGCACCGATCAGCTCTTCAACCTGTTGGTGGGGCGCGACATCCAGCGCGCCTACGGCCAGGAGCCGCAGGTGGTGCTCACCACGCCGCTGCTCGTCGGCCTCGACGGCGTCGAGAAGATGTCGAAGTCGCTCGGCAACTACATCGGCGTCGCCGAGAGCGCGCACGACATGTTCAAGAAGGCCATGCAGGTGCCAGACGAGCAGCTTCCGCAGTACGCCGAGTTGTCGAGCAGCCTCGACCTCGCCGCGCTACGCGCGAAGCTGGCCAGTGATCCGGTCGGCGCGCATCGCGAGTACGCCAGGGAGCTGGTGGGGCTCTACCACGGCGCGACCGCGATCGAGGCCGCCGAACACCGCTACGACAGCGTCGCCAAGGGCGAGATCCCCGAGCAGATGCAGCAGCTGGTGGTGCCCCCGGCCGAGCTGACAGACGGTGCCATCGGCGTGCTGCGTCTCGCCACGCTGGCGGGCCTTACCAGCTCGAACGGCGAGGCCAGGCGCCTCATCCAGAACCGCGGCCTGAAGATCGACGGCGAGGCGATAGAGGACGTGCAGCTGCGGCTCGACCTGGCCGAACCGCTGGTGCTGCAGAAAGGCCGCGACACGTTCGTGCGCGTAAGTAAGGGCTGAGCGCCGGGGGCGCGCCGGTTAGCCTAGGTCGCCAACACCGCTGCGATCTCGAGCAGCTCGCGGTCGATGTCCTTGTGTTTGGCGACGACCTCGGCCAGCGGTAAGAACACTGTCGACTTCCTGTCCGTGCCGACCATGTGGTCGACGAAGCCGTTGGCCAGCGCCCGCACGGCGTGGAAGCCGAGGCGCGAAGCGAGGACGCGGTCACGGGTGCACGGCGTACCGCCGCGCTGGGTGTGGCCGAGGATGACGCTGCGCATCTCGTAGCCGCTCTTCTCCTCGACGATCTTCTGCAGGGCGGTGGCGCCGCCCGGGTAGGCGCCCTCGGCGACGACGATAAGGCTCGAGCTCTTGCCGCGCGCCTGTGCCGCGACGATGAGGTCGGCGATCTGTTCCGCTTCGGTAGGGACCTCGGGGATGAGGATCGCCTCGGCGCCGCCGGCCACGCCGACGGCCAGCGCGATGTGGCCGGCGCGCCGGCCCATTACCTCTACCAGGAAGAGGCGGTCGTGGCTGGCCGCGGTGTCGCGGAGCCGGTCGACCGCGTCCACGCCGAAGTCGGTCGCGGTGTTGAAGCCGATGGAGACGTCGGTGCCGTAGATGTCGTTGTCGATCGTCGCCGGCACGCCGATCACCGCCACCCCGTGCTCCTCGTGCAAGGCCTGGGCGCCGCGGAAGCTGCCGTCCCCGCCGATAACCACCAGGCCATCGATGCCGCGCGCCCTAAGGCGCTCGGCGGCGCGGGCGCGGCCGGCGGGCTGGTAGAACTCCTCACAGCGCGCGGTCCTCAGGACCGTGCCGCCGCGCTGGATGATGTTGGCGACGCTGCGCACCCCAAGCTCCTCGATGTCGTCGTCGAGTAGCCCTTGGAAGACGCGATAGATGCCCGACACGCGGAAGCCGTCGTGGCTGGCCGTGCGGACCACCGCCCTGATGGCCGCGTTCATGCCCGGCGCGTCACCGCCGCTGGTAAGTACGCCGATGTGGGTAACGGGCCGCTTCATGAGGCGCCAGTATAGCCTCGCGCCCATGGCTGGGAGTCGCGCGCTCATGAACGTGTAATCATGCCGCTTGATGAATGTAGTCGCGCTTACCGAGACGGTCCCCGGCGAGCGGCGCGTGGCGGTCACCCCGCAGAGCGCCGCCAAGCTCGTCGCCTTGGGTGCGGAGGTGGCGGTGGAGTCCGGCCTCGGCACGTCGATCTTCAGGGCCGACACCGAGTACGCCGCCGCCGGCGTCAAGGTCGGCGCGCGCGCCGGCCTGCTGCCCACTGCCGACCTGCTGTTGGCCGTCCAGCCCCCCGCGCCCGACATCGTCGCGGCTCTCAAGCCGGGCGCGATGCTGGCCAGCTTCCTCGACCCGTTCTTCAACCACGACTTGGTAACGAACCTTATGACGGCCGGCATCTCGGCGCTGTGCATGGAGCTGATACCCCGCACCACCTACGCCCAGAAGATGGACGCGCTCTCCAGTCAGGCCAGCCTCGGCGGTTACGCGGCGGTGATGATGGCCGCGCAACGCTCGATAAAGGCGTTCCCGATGATGAGCACGCCAGCAGGCACTATCGCGCCGGCGCGGGTCTTCGTGGTCGGCGCCGGTGTCGCCGGGTTGCAGGCGATAGCCACCGCCAAGCGCCTCGGCGCCCGCGTCGAGGCCTACGACACCAGGCCCGTCGTCAAGGAGCAGGTGCAGTCGCTCGGAGCGCGCTTCGTCGAGATCGACGTCGGCGAGACCGGCCAGACCGAGCAGGGCTACGCCAAAGAGCTTAGCGAGGAGCAGTTGGCGCGGCAGCGGGAGCAGATGGCCAAGATCTGCGCCGGCGCCGACGTCATCATCACCACCGCTCAGGTCTTCGGCCGAAGCGCGCCGCGCATAATCAGCGCGGCGATGGTAGCCGGCATGAAGCCGGGGAGCGTGATCGTCGACATGGCGGCCTCGACCGGCGGCAACGTCGAGGGCACCGAGGCGGGCCGTGACGTGATCACGGTCAACGGCGTGACCATCGTGGGGCCGGGCAACCTGCCTGCCGAGGTCGCGCTCGACGCCAGTCAGATGTACGCCAACAACCTCTACCTGCTTGTCGAACATGCTTGGAACTCCGCTACCAGCAGCGTCGACCTCGACACGTCGGATAACGTGATCGGACCTTGCCTACTCACGCACGGCGGCGTGATACGCGATGAACGCGTCAGGGCCGCTGTCGAAGGGTCTCCAGAGAGGACCGCATGAGCATCTTGTTGCTGCTGTTCATCTTCGTGCTCGCGGTGTTCCTCGGCCTCGAGCTGATAAACAAGGTCCCGTCGCAGCTGCACACGCCGCTGATGTCGGGTTCCAACGCGATCTCGGGCATCACCATCGTCGGGGGCATGGCGGCCACGGCGGTGGGCGGCACGCTCGGCACGGCGCTGGCCGTGCTCGCCCTGGTGCTGGCGACGATAAACGTCGTCGGCGGGTACCTGGTAACCGATCGCATGCTCGGCATGTTCCGCGCCGGGCGGAAGACGGAGCGCTGAAGCGGTGCAGTCGCTAATCGAGCTGTCGTACATCATCGCCGCGATCCTGTTCATCGTCGGCCTGAAGATGCTCGGGCGGGCCGAGACGGCGCGCCGGGGCAACGCGCTCTCGGCGGCCGCGATGCTCATCGCCGTGGTTGCCACGCTGTTCCACGCCGGTGTTCACTTCGGTTGGATAATCGCCGGCATCGTCGTCGGTGGCGCCATCGGCGCGCTTATCGCGGGCCGCGTGCAGATGACGCAGATGCCCGAGACGGTCGCGCTGCTCAACGGCTCGGGCGGCGCGGCATCGCTGCTCGTCGGCTGGGTCGAGTACCTTGGCGCGCCCGGCGCTGACAACGTCACGATCATCGCGATCTTCCTCACGGTGCTCATCGGCGGCGTTACCTTGAGCGGCTCGGTCGTGGCCTGGGCCAAGCTGTCTGAGCGCATCGCCGGCAAGCCGATCCAGTTCGGCGGTCAACAGCTGGTCAACGCGCTCATCATCGCCGGAGCTTTGGCGTTGGGCGTGCTGTTCGTGCTGAACCCCGTGGCGAGCTACCCGCTGCTGCTCGTCGTGATCCTCCTCGCGCTCGTGCTCGGCGTGCTGGCCGTTATCCCCATCGGCGGCGCCGACATGCCGATAGTGATCTCGTTGCTGAACAGCTACTCCGGCCTCGCGGCTAGCGCTGCCGGCTTCGTTATCGGCAACAACGTGCTCATCGTGGCCGGCTCCCTCGTCGGCGCGTCGGGCCTGATCCTCACGCAGATCATGTGCAAGGCGATGAACCGCTCGCTCGCCAACGTGCTGTTCAGCGGCTTCGGCTCGGCGGTGAAGACCTCGTCGGCGGCCGTCGAGGGCGAGGTCAAGGCGATGACGCCAGAGGACGCCTACTACGTCCTGGAAGCCGCCGCTTCGGTGCTGTTCGTGCCCGGCTACGGCATGGCCGTCGCGCAGGCCCAGCACGTCGTCAAGGAGCTGGCCGACCAACTCGAGCACAACGGTACCGAGGTGAGCTACGCCATCCACCCCGTGGCGGGTCGCATGCCAGGGCACATGAACGTGCTGTTGGCGGAGGCCAACGTGCCGTACGAACAGCTGGTCGAACCGGGCGACGTGAACCCGAACATGGAGATCGTCGACGTCGCGATGGTTATCGGCGCCAACGACGTCGTGAACCCGGCAGCCAAGGAAGACGAGGGCAGCCCTCTGTACGGCATGCCGATAATCGAGGTCGACAGGGCGCGCACGACGTTCGTGCTCAAGCGCTCGATGAACCCCGGCTTCTCGGGGGTAGACAACCCCCTGTTCTACAGGCCCAACACGAGGATGCTGTTCGGGGATGCCAAGGCCGTCGTCAGCGCGCTCGTTGCGGAGTTCAAGTCCGACTGAACGACTCGCCGGCTAAGTATCAACAAAGTTGACAACGGTACGCTCAAGTCCATATCATCCTCGCTATGGACGCAGAACGGTTCACGGAAGCCGCCTTGCAGATGGTGGCAAGCGCACAGCAGGTCGCCAGGGCCAGGCAGCACCAGCAGCTGACCCCGCTGCATCTGACGGCGGCGCTGTTGGGGGACCCCGAAGGGCTGCCGACGCGGGTCGTCGAGCGCGCCGGCCTTAGCGGTGACGAGGCCAGGGCCGCGGTCGACGCCGCCCTCGGGCGCCTGCCACAGGTGAGCGGCAGCGGCGAGCAGTTCATGAGCGCGGAGCTAGCCAAGGCCCTCGAGGGGGCCGAGAAGCTGGCCGGCGAGTTCGGTGACGCGTTCGTCGCCCAAGACACGTTGTTGATCGCCGTGCGCACGGCCGCCGGCCGCGCGCTCGAGGGGCTGCCGAGCGCCGACCAGCTGAGGGAAGCGGCGCTGGCCATAAGAGGAGGCAGGTCGGTGGACAGCAAGACGGCGGAGAGCAGCTTCGAGGCGTTGGACAAGTACGGCATCGACCTCACGCAGCGAGCCACAAGCGGCAACCTCGACCCGGTCATCGGACGCGACGAGGAGATCAGGCGCACCATCCAGATCCTGCTGCGTCGCAGCAAGAACAACCCCGTGCTCATCGGTGAGCCGGGCGTAGGCAAGACCGCCATCGCCGAGGGGCTGGCCCAGCGCATCGTCAACAAGGACGTCCCCCTTGGCCTGCAGGGCAAGCGCATAGTGCAGCTCGACATGGGCAGCCTGCTGGCGGGCGCGAAGTACCGCGGCGAGTTCGAGGAGCGCCTCAAGGCCGTCATCCAGGAGACCACCCACTCCGAGGGCGAGATCATCCTGTTCATCGACGAGCTTCACACCATCGTCGGCGCCGGCAAGGCCGAGGGCGCTGTCGACGCCGGCAACATGCTCAAGCCGGCCCTGGCCCGTGGCGAGCTGCACATGATCGGCGCCACCACCTTGAGCGAGTACCGCGAGATCGAGAAGGACGCCGCGCTCGAGCGCAGGTTCCAGCCCATCCTCGTCAACGAGCCGACGGTGGAGGAGACGATCTCGATCCTGCGTGGCGTCAAGGAGAAGTACGAAGTCCACCACGGCGTCGAGGTCTCAGACCCCGCCCTCATCGCGGCGGCCTCGATGGCCAAGCGCTACATCTCCGACCGCCGCCTTCCTGACTCTGCTATCGACCTCGTCGACGAGGCCGCCAGCCGCATCAGGGTGCAACTCGAGAGCATGCCGGAACAGATCGACAGCCTCAGGCGCAGGCGGCTACAACTCGAGATCGAGCGCGAGGCCCTCAAGCGCGAGGAAGACGCCGAGTCGGCGGCGCGGCTGCTGCGCATCGAGGAGGAGCTCAAGGCCATTGCCGATTCCGTAGGCCAGGCCCAGGCCGACTGGGAGGCCGAGCGTGCCGTGTTCGACCGCTGGCGTGCCGACCAGGAAGAGCTCGACCGCGTGCGCACGCAGATCGAGGCCGCCGAGCGCGACTACGACCTCGAGACCGCGGCCAGGCTCCGCTACGGCGAGCTGCCCAAGCTCGAGGCCAGTGTCAAAGCGCGCGCCGCCGAGCTCGAGGACGCCAAGTACGTGAGCCTGTCCGTAGGCGAAGACGAGATCGCCGCGGTGGTGGCGCGCGCCACCGGCATCCCGGTCTCCCGCCTGGTGGAGGGCGAGGGCCAGAAGCTCTTGCACCTCGAAGACGCCATGCACGAGCGGGTGATCGGTCAGGACGAGGCAATAACCGCGGTGGCCGACGCCATCCGCCGCTCCCGGGCCGGCTTGTCAGACCCGAACCGGCCGATCGGCTCGTTCATCTTCCTTGGCCCCACCGGCGTCGGCAAGACCGAGACCGCCAAGGCGCTTGCCGAGCAGCTGTTCGACAGCTATGAGCACATGATCAGGCTCGACATGTCGGAGTACATGGAGAAGCACACCGTCTCCAAGCTCATCGGCGCGCCTCCCGGCTACGTCGGCTACGAGGAGGGCGGCCAGTTGACCGAGGCCGTTAGGCGCAAGCCTTACAGCGTGGTGCTGTTCGATGAGATCGAGAAGGCGCACCCCGACGTGTTCAACACGCTCCTGCAGCTGCTAGATGACGGCCGCCTCACCGACTCTCAGGGCCGCACCGTCGACTTCCGCAATTGTGTAGTGATAATGACGAGCAACCTCGGCAGCCCGCAGATCTTGGAGGCGGCCAGCAGTGGCGCCTCCTACGACGAGATCAAGGCGACGGTCTTGGACCTGCTGCGGCAGCAGTTCCGGCCCGAGTTCCTCAACCGCATCGACGACGTCATCGTCTTCCACCCCTTGGCGCGTGAGCAGGTAGGCGACATCGCCCGCATCCAGCTCGGCCAGCTTCAGGAGCGCCTCGCCGAGCGGCGCATCGTGCTCGACGTCACGCCAGGAGCAATGGAGCAGCTAGCCGCGCAGGGCTACGATCCGGTGTTCGGCGCCCGGCCCCTCAAGCGCCTCATCCGCGAGAAGATCGAGACCCCGCTGGCTCGCAAACTCATCGCCGGTGAGATCGAGGACGGGCAGACCATCACGGTGCATCCGGCCTCGGGCGGCGAGTTCGAGCTAAGGGTCGAGGCGCCGGTAGCGGCGAACTGAGGCCTCGGGCCAACTGGACCGGCTCGGGCGCCAGGCGGAAGGGCGGCGGATAAGCCCGCCGCCCTTGATCACTGCGACGGTCAGTCGCTCACTGGGTCGTGAAGTCGAGGGAGTCACTGACCGAGATCCGGCCATCGGTCGAAGGCGCCAGCCCGCCCCCCGTCGTGGCGATCGAGAGGCTCAGGTAGCCGCCGAAGTAGCCGTCGCCCGTAACCGCCTCGTCCGCCGTGGCGAGGTCGGGTGAAGCCAAAACGGCCCAGCGGTACGACGCGCCGCCGGGGAGACCCATGCCGAGCGACGCCAGATCCGGGATGGTCGCCGTATCAGCTGCTGTCGTAACGGCGAAGCTTGGCCCGGACAAGTTGGGTTGGAT